>JAEWWJ010000085.1 GCA_023396415.1 Bacteroidota bacterium | reverse complement strand
ATGCTTTTTGGACCCCTCAGCGGCATCATCAGCGCGGTAATGGCCATTGTTTTAAGGGCATGGATTGGAGGGCAAGGTGTAATTATGGGTATAGTCGTTTCTGTGACAGCCTTTATCATTGGTTCCTTTTTTTATTACTCTCACAGCCGAAAGTCAACACACATCGCTCCACATACCTTTTATTCAATGGGTCTGCTGGTGCATATCGTGATGGTATTGCTGATGTTGACGCTTCCTGAAAGCCAAAGGATGAAAACCATGCAAAGCGTGGGGTTAAGTATCTTGGTGCTTTATCCATTGATGACAATGCTCATTGGAAAGATTTTGAATGATCAAATCATGAATCAAAAGCTCATTGATGATCTCAAACAAAGTGAACTTAATTTTAGAGCCGTGTTTTTTAGTATTAGTGATGCCATTATCACCACTGATAATAGTGGGGTCATAAAAAACGCAAATACAGAAGCTGAAAAATTAACAGGCTTCAACCAAAGTGAACTCGTTGGAAAAAACATTGAGGAAGCCATACGGCTTTTGAATGAAAAAACAGGGCAATCAATTGTAAAACAGATTTTTAAGACACTTCGAGAAGCAAAAACAATTCGTTTAGATCCCTTTTTGCTTCAACAAAAAAATGGCCGTACCATACCCGTTACTGATTCGGTTGCCCCAATATTGGACAAAGACGACTGCGTGATAGGAGCTGTTTTTGTTTTCAGAGACCGTCGGCACGAAATCGCACGAAACACCATCCTTTTAAGAACGGCAGAAAGCTACCAAAACCTCTTTAACAACTTAGGTCATGCTGCTTATGTGCAAGACAGGCAAGGCCGTTTTATTGACGCGAATGACGGAGCTGTGGCGCTGTATGGCTATCCGAAATCCGATTTTATTGGTAAAACGCCCGACTTTTTGAGTGCCCCGGGCATGAACAATCTCGATGAACTGAACGATAGCATACAAGCGGCGTTTAATGGTGATGTATGCGTTTTTGAGTTTTGGGGTAAAAAATCAGATGGAACTATTTTCCCAAAAGAGGTGCATCTTTTTAAATCAACTTATTATAACCAAGAGGTGATTTTCGCTTTGGCGCACGACATCAGCTTGCGAAAAAAAACCGAAAAGGACCTCGAAGCCACCCAAGAAAGGTACCAAACCCTTTTTAACGCCAGTCCGATAGGTATCGTGCTCGAAGATTTAGACGGAATTATTTTAGATGTGAACGAAACCATTTGCTTTGATTATGGTTTTGCGCGCAACGAGTTGCTGGGTAAATTTGTGGGTGTGCTTGTGAAAGAAGACTACAAGTCGCAGATAGAGCACAATATCGAAAAAATAAAAAAACAAAAGATGTTTTCTACCCGTGTGGAGGGAACAACCAAAACCGGCGTTAAAAAAATTTTTGAGCTGATTGAAACACTGGTAGAGCTGCCCGATGGCCGCCAAGGGATATTGTCCATTTCAAAAAACATTACCGAGCAGGTGATGGCCGAAAAAACCCTTATCAAAAGCGAGGCGCGTTTTAAAGCTATCGTTTCAGCAGTGCCTGATTTGTTTTTCAGAATCAACAACGAAGGCGAAATTATTGACTGCTTTGCCCACAATTCAGAACAATTGAACAGACCGACCAGCTTTTTTATTGGAAAAAATTTACGGGAAATAGAACCCCGGCAGATGGCCGAAAAAAGCATCACTGTGCTAAAAAACGCTTTTACTACCGGTGAGCTTCAACAGTTTGAATACAGCCTCAAAATTAACGACGCTTTACAATGGTTCGATGCCCGTATCGTTAAAAGTGGCGCCGATGAAGCTTTGGCCATCATTCGCAACATCACCGATCGCAAGGTGGCCGAAATAGAAATTCAACACCAGAAAAATTTCATCGAAACCCTGTTTGAGTCAATCCCAAATCCGCTCTTTTATATGAATACCCAAGGCGTTTTTCTTGGTATCAACCATGCCTATAAAACGCTGTTTAATATTGAGGAATCCGACATCGTAGGGAAAAATATTTATGACATCGAAAATGAAAGCAATGCCAGAAGATACAAAGATTCCGATAAAAATATTTTTGATGGGATTGATGCCATTCAAGTGCTTGAGCGCACACTCAGCCTGCCAAGCGGCGAAGAATTAGAGGTGATTTTAACCAAATCGCCTTTTCCCGATGCCGATGGCAAAATTGGTGGTTTGATCGGCATGATCACCGACATCACGGCGCGCAAAAAGATGGAAATAGAGCTCAAAACAGCCAAAGAACAAGCCGAAGAAAGCGACCGATTGAAAACTTCCTTCCTCAACAATATGAATCACGAAATTAGAACCCCTCTAAACGCCATCATCGGGTTTTCTGATTTGTTGTTTGACGACTATTCACAAGAGGAAAAAAGAGGATTCGTTTCCATCATCAACAACAATTCGGAACAGCTGCTCAAAATAATTGACGATGTATTAGCTATTTCGCGCCTCGATGTGGAGCACCTTCAGTTAGAAGAACAATACATAGATGTTTTAGGTCTGTTTATTGATTTGTTAAACAGTTTAAAACCTCTGGCTGACCAAAAAGAGCTGAACCTCATGCTGGATGAAGATGCTTACAGCCATCCGATTCAGCTTTTTGCCGACAAAGCGAAAATCAGACAAGTGATGACCGGCCTTATCGAAAACGCTATCAAATACACCTTAAAAGGCAGCATCAACTTTGGATATTCCATCCATGATGACCACATCCATTTTTATGTTCATGACACCGGCATTGGGATTCCCGAACAAGAAAAGGCGAAAGTATTTGACCGTTTTTTCCGTGGAAACGAAGCCCAAACAAAGGCCTTTCGTGGCAACGGCCTCGGACTGTCCATCTCCAAAGGATTGGTAGAAATCATGGGAGGAACCATTGATTTTAGCTCTGTGCATAAAAAAGGTTCACACTTTCACTTCAATCTACCGCTTCGGCAAAGCCTGCTACAACAAGAAACTGCGCCCGGGAAGCCATTAATTCACCATGAATTTAGCAACCTAAGCCTGCTCATTGTAGATGACGAAGAGGACAATAGACAGCTGTTGTTGGCACTGCTCGACAAGTATTTTAAAACCACCGAAATAGCAGCCAACGGACTGCTGGCCTATAACATCATGCAGCAAATGCCATACGATGTGATTTTAATGGACTTAAAGATGCCGGTGATGGATGGCTTTGAAGCCACAAAAACGATTATGGAACAATGGCCACAAACCACCATCATTGCGCAAACCGCTTACACACAAACAGATGAAATTGAAAAGATTCTAAAGTTTGGCGCAAAAGACTTTCTCACAAAACCCATTGAAATTGCCAAACTGCTGAATACTTTAAAGAAACATTTGATTGAAAAGTAAAGGCTTCTAAGGGGTATTTGAAATTAGCCGTTAAAGGTTTGGCGTTTGGGATTCGGGGAATTTAATTGTAAAGGTTTCAATTGCATTTTCAGTTATTCATGTCATTTGAAATAAAATTTATCATCCGACCATTTTTTGGGATTACGAATGATGTATTCAGAAATTGTATGGAATGATTTGTCATCGCGGATGAAATGGTCATGATAAGGTGATTGCCATGCAAAATTGGGTTGAATTATCCGTGCATTTTTGGTAACAACAATTTTAAATCCACGAATGATGGATGCCAAATTTTTGGATTGCGGGCCAAATTGGTTGTGGGTTTTATAAACGTTGGTGTTTGCGCTGGTATTTGCAGATACGCAATGCATTGCGTATCTCGTCGCGCATCCCGTCGCGCATCCCGTCGCGTAGCCCATTGCGAATTATATTGATTTTACCCAAACCAATTATGGCTTGAAAATGGTTGGGCATAACCACATATTCACCCATAAACAAATTCATGTCCGGACGCATTTCGAATGTTTTTAACCAATCATTACACTACCAAAATAACAGATCCGATTGTGGGTACAAATGGTAATAAAATATAACGCGCTCCATTCGTAGTTCCAGAAAGCGGCACCTGCAGAAGGGAGGCGGTATTTGTTTTTAAATTTGTCCATATTTGTTCGCTATTTAAAACTAAAGCCTCGCACTGGTCATCTCGTCCAAAAAATTTAATGTTTTTGGTCAAAATTCAAGATTTACTTTTTTGCGTCTCACGTTTTAGAGCACAAGTACGCATCGCAGATTACAAATCCCTCTTTTATCTTTTGCCTTTGATCTTATATCATTAATAATGATCGTTTTAGAACACAATCGTAATTCGCACATTATACTAGTTTAGTGCTAAATTGATCTAAACCCAAGGAATTAGCCCTTCAACTCTTTTAACAATGGCCGTTAACTAATTCACTTTCCGCACAAACAACTGCCCGGTTTGGTAGCTCATCACTTCTACTTCTTCGCCTTTATCGGCATAACCATTAATGATCGTTGCGTCATAAAATTCGTCTCCCAATCTGATTTTTCCAGAGGGGCGTAGCATGGTTTCTGCCACTCCCTTTTGGTGAATCAAAACCTGAAAGTCGTATCCAGCCGAAGAAAACCCTTCGTCTTTATCTTGAATCCGATCTAAGGCAAGATGCCCAAAACGGTTTGTTGTGAACAAGCGCTGACCGAGATACATCGAGCCCGCCACAGCCAGAACCAAAGAAATAATGACAGAGAAAAAAGCTTTTGTGAGCGGTCCTAAATCTGTTTGAAGGTTAGAAGGATCAATATTTTCAACCATGGCCAGCGTCAAACCGGTAACCATGAAAAGGAGTCCTAAAATACCTGCTACACCAAAACCGGGAATAGCAAATATTTCAACCATAAGCAAAACAACCCCCACAACAAAAAGAACGATTTCGATGTTGGTGGCCAGTCCTTCGAGATAAAGCGGCGCAAAATACAACATAGCGGCTATCAGTGAGGCAACCAGAGGAAAACCTACCCCCGGACTTTGCAACTCAAAATACAATCCGCCCACAATGAGCATGATTAAAATTCCGCTCACCGCCGGATGAATCAAGAAGTTGATAATCTGATCCATAGCGCTCAACTGATGCTTAATGATGGTGTAATTGCTGTGACCTGTCTTTTTTAAAACGTCTTCAATAGAAGCTGCTTCTTGCTGACAAAAACCATGTCGGATGGCCTCCGAAGTAGTGAATGTAAGCACCTTTCCCGAATCGGATACGCCGGCCACATAGATGGAAGGATCAACCATAGCCTCGGCAATATTTGGATCACGGCCGGTAGCTTCGGCGGTGCTTCGCATGGTGGAGCGCATATACGATTGAAACTTATCAGGAACCACCTCTCCGGTTTGGTTCACCACCGTGGCAGCACCCATGCTGGCACCTTTCACCATATAAATGCTGTCGCAGGCAATGGAAATCAAAGCTCCGGCAGAGGCCGCGTTGTTGTCAATAAAAACGTAAACCGGAATTTTGGAGTTCAGAATTTTGGTACGAATCGAATCGGCAGCATCTACCATTCCGCCATAGGTATTCATATGAATTAGCATCAAATCAGCCTTTTCCTCGTAAGCCTTGGCGAAAGCCCTTTGGGTAGTACGCCAAATTGGTGGAGCAATTTGCTCTTTGATGTCGAAAACATACACCTTCAAAGGCTCATGCAACTTGGGCTCGTCTGCCGGCAATGTATAGGTCTTCGGCAAAACCATCGAAAAACAAAAAACAAAAACAAAACGTATTAAAAGGAACTGCTTTTTCATATCCCGTAACTTGTGTGATTAAAAGGTAAAATTAACATTCCTTGTGTTGCCAAAGCCCAATTCTTGGAACTAATTGTGTATGTTCGCAACAAAAACTTTGAACTTTTTAGCGCACGCCCTCCTTTCGGGCAACAACAACGAGATTTTATTGGGCAATTTTGTGGCCGACAGCGTGAAAGGCAAGATGTTGGAAAACTATGGAACAGCCTTTCGTCAAGGCGTGAAGTTACACCGTGCCATTGATCATTTCACTGATACACATCCACTTGTCATTACTAGCAACCAATTGGTACAACCGTATTTCAGAAAATTTTCAGGTGTGGTTACCGACATTTATTTCGATCACTTTTTGGCTCGTCACTGGAGCAAGTATTCCTCACGACCACTTACGGAATTTGTGACCGAAGTTTATGATTTGCTCAACAAAAATTTCGACCAATTGCCCCCGCGCTCCCAACGCATCATTCCCTGGATGGTTAAACTCAATTGGCTCGAAGGTTATGCCGATTTTATGATGTTAGAAAGGGTATTTCAGGGCATGTCGAACCGCACGAAATTTAAATCGGGAATGACAAAGGCTGTGGAAGTTCTCCGGCTTGAATACGCCAATCTTGAAAAGAACTTTTTAGAATATTTTCCGCAACTTCAGGCTTTTTCAACCGACTTTCTCAACGATCGGAAGCAAATTGAAAATTGATTTTTTGAAAAAGCAGTTGGATATGGCTTTAGTATTTGCTGATTATTAATCTATTATGCACTATTATATTAAGTTTATTTGCTTTAAAACCGTGATCGTTTACTTCACCTTGTAATACAGCAATTTCGCAAAGAAAAGACCAAGTTACGCAGAGCAAAAGGCACAATGATGAATACTCACAAATGAGTTTATGAGGTGTTCATTTCAAGAAAATCCTTAGTTTTGAAACTCAAAACCAAATTCATATCAGATGGTACAGCAAGAGCCAAAACTTACAACACAGGAGCGGATTGCATTTCTTTCAAAAATAGCAGTTTTTAGCGCTTTGCCGCCGGATGCCCTTGAAGCAATGGCACTGTTGTTGACTGAGCGACAGACACGTGCACAGGAACCCATCATTAAGAAAGGGGATCGCGGAAACGAAATGTTTATCCTTGTCGAAGGTGATGTGCGCATCCACGATGGCAACCACGTGTTGGCCCGATTGATGGAAGGTGACTTTTTTGGAGAGTTTGCGCTCATTGACAGCACCCAACGATCGGCCTCGGTAACTTCAGAAAAACCTTGCTTTCTGCTGTTATGGAATCAAACCGACTTTTTTCAATTCTCAAAAACCTACCCGGAAATGTTGCTCGGTATCCTTCAAACACAAGTAAAAAGGATGCGCGACATGAATGAACTTGAAGACAAACTCTCGAAAAGCTATGTCAACATCAGCAAGATGAAACAAGAGTTAGAGGTTCAGCATCAGGCCGTTCAAGAGCAAAAGCAGCAACTACTGGAACAGCACAAACAACTCATTGAACTCAATGAATACAAACGTAAAACAACAAGTATTTTGATTCATGGCCTTAAAAATCCCATGACCAGTGCCCTAACTATGGCGGATATGATCGAAAATCTTTCGATAAAAAACTCCGAGGTAACCGAATATGCGCAAATCCTCAGTCAATCGTTGCTGCGGATGGACGAGGTGCTCAATCAACTGATCATCACCAATGAAAAAAAGGAGCTGTAATATTTTTATGGCACAGCCGGCTTTCTACATTTCAAAAAAAATCCTGTAAACTTATGGCTTACAGGATTTTTTGCTTTATCGAGGTATTTATCTCGCAATGAAAAGCTTCTGTATCGCGCTTCCCTCCATTGTTTTTACTTCTAACAAATAAATTCCGTTTTTTAGATGATTTGTTTCTAAGTCGAAGCTGGTTACGCCATCCAATGTGTGGATAGAAATTATTTTGCCACTTAGGTCTAACAGTTGAAGGCCAAACATAACCTCAGCACTTTGCAGTTTTACAGCTGTACCACGCACCGGATTTGGATACACACGCAAGCCTATGGCCTCATTTTCATTCAAACCGACAGTGGAGAAACAACTGATATTGGCTGCCCAACCGGCTTTGGCCACCGAGCCATCGGAGTGAAACTGAAAGGTAAGCCCTTTGCCAGGATTGTTGGCAATAATGGTTCCCGGTGAGTTGGTTCCGCACCATGTTCCCAGCAAAGGAGCGCTGGTATTGAGGCCGTTATATATTTTTAGCCAATCGTAATTGCATGTGGATTGCGCCTCGAGATCAAATTGCGTAAACTCAACCTTCGTTAGGGCTTCTTCAGTATCGGGGATAAAAGTCATCGTCATTTCCTGTCCGCTGCCGTAGTTATTCGACGGCCCTCCGCTGTCGTAAAAAGTCCCTTCACAAGTAGCAAACACGCCATTGGTCATGAGATACATCGAAGAAACTTTGATCAAGTCATTTTTCAAAATACTGCTGGATTGCCCGCTGGCGTTGGTAATGGTGAGTTTAACATCAAATTCACCCGAGTTGGGATAAGTGATGTTAACCGGATTTTGACTGCTTGAAGTGGCAGGTACACCACCTTCAAACTCCCAGCTCCATGAAACAACATTTAGCCCATAAGAACCATCAAAAAAGTTGATGGACCCCCCTTTGGCAATTTCATAAACACTGGCAGTAAAATCGGCGATGATGTTGCCGGGTCGTAGTTGCACATCGAGCGGAAAAACCTGTTTATCAGCAATTGTAAGATTCTGAATGGTTTTGGAATAATACCCTTCAGCTGAAAAAGTAAGGTTATAAGTACCAGCTTTTATCGGGCGAGAGTAGTTTCCGGCTTGCTCCGAGGAGTACACATAAGAGTGATCTAAATCATGCCCAACAATTTCAACTTTTGCACGTAATGGCTGGTGGGTGATGGAATCGGTTACCGTTCCACTAAAACCGTAAGTAGCTTGTTTTAAATAGTTTAGTAGCGACCGCTTGTTGTAATTCCAAAAGTTGGGGAGCTGTGCTGCCGGCACCAATTTGGTACCTGAAATTTCCAAAGTCATTTCGCGGCACTGCTCAAAATAGTTCATATAATCTTGTCGGCCTCCCGAAATGCTGTACCAATCATAGCCGTTGGTAATGCCGTTGTTGAGGTCGGTCAAATATCCTGAGGGCGAGTGAAGATGAACGGTATCAACATATTCGCGACAAATATACATCCACCAGTTGTTATCGGCATGGCGGCGCGACCAAGTATCCCAGGGGTAATTGAGCACTTCGGCACCTCCGTGAAAATTCACTGACATCGAAAAATTACGCGCTGCGCCAAAGTCCATAAACATCACTGTTTCGGGCTGCCATGCATAGCCATCAGGATGCTGCCCGTCTTCGGGATCGGGATAGTTGCGGTTCAAATCCACGTTATTGGCATTGCCGCGTCTGGCACCATTCACGGTGTTGTTGCCCCCATAGTAAGTGCCATCAGGATTGGCCAAAGGATTGATCCAAATGTCGAGGTTATCCATCAGATATGTCACCTCAGGATCGTTGCCGTATCCGTTCAAAAGATAATCTATCAGCCTCAGCATCAACACATAGCCGGTTGTTTCATCGCCATGAATGGAGGAGGTATAAAGGAACTCCGTTTTCCCTTCGGAATTGCCATTGTTGATGCGGGCCACCAAAATTTGTCGCCCGCTGGGAAGTGTTCCAATGTTATGAATGCTGCATTTATCAGGGTGAGAAGCTGCAAAGCCTTCCATCATAGCCACATAAGCCGGATATGTTGGATAGGTGTCCCATTCATTGGCCGACTTCCAATTTTCAACCTCCAGCATAGGCTGATTAGGATGCTCGAGAGATGGAGGCGTAAGTAAAACTAACTGATAACCAGCTGTAAGCAAACGTGCATACTGCAATGGATTGGCATAACCGATGCAGCCGCTGTCGGTGATTTTGTCAATAGAAAACAAATGATTGAGTTGTTCAAACTCCTTTGGATTGTCAACTTTCAGTTGAAAATAATACTCCTGACGCTCGGCTTGCAAGTTTTCAAGGTCAGATTGTGTTTGAGCAAAAGCACCCCAAGAAAAAAGAAGCACGACCAAAAACAACAGCCTCGTGTAAAAAAATCTCATTTTATTTAATATTTGGATTGTTTAATAGAGAAAAATCAAGGGCGATCTGTTCAAATAAAGCATCACTAACAGGTGTTAATGGAAGCCGCAACACGTTCTTGCACAGCTGCATATTGTTAAGCAACGCCTTCACTCCCGCCGGATTTCCTTCGGCAAAAAGTAAATCGTAAAACCGGAAAATCTTGTAATGCAATTGCCTTGCCAAGGGTTGGTTGTTTTTCAGCTGGGCCTTTACCATACCGCTGAAATCTCTACATAAAGCATTGGCGATCACCGAAATTACCCCCGAAGCTCCGGCCGCTATTAGTGGTAAAGTAAGCGCGTCATCGCCTGAAATCACATGAAAGTTTTCGGGCTTGTGGGCAATAATTTGCATAATTTGACCTACATCGCCCGACGCCTCCTTGATCGCGACAATATTTTTATACCTCAAAGCCAGCTCCAAAGTGGTGGCAGCTTTCATGTTGATTCCTGTCCTACCGGGTACATTGTATAGTATGATGGGCACCGGACAAGCTGTGGCCACCGCGCTATAATGCTCGAACAAACCTTTTTGATTGGGTTTGTTATAGTAAGGTGTAACTGAAAGTATTCCAGCAATTTCGGTAAAATCGGTTTGCTCAATTTGTTGAACGATGGCAGCTGTGTCGTTTCCTCCAATGCCCAGCACCACAGGCACCCTGCCGCTGTTGGCATTAAGTATGGTTTGTAAAACCAGCGCCTTTTCAGTGGCTTTCAACACCGGTGCTTCACTTGTAGTGCCAAGAGCCACAAGGTAATCTACACCTTGCGTGATCACATGCTCAACAATTGCGGTGAGTGCTTCCACATCAACAGATAAATCAGTTTTAAAAGGCGTAATGAGCGCAACACCGGTGCCTATAAATGGAAAGTTTTTCATAAGATTTTGTTGGATTTCGGGATGAAAGGAGCCATATCTATCCAAAATAAATTTTTCAAGACGCTACGCATTGCTTTTACTTTTTCCGGCCAAAGCATTGAGGTATTCAGCACATTTTCCTAAATATTGCTCAAAGGTTATCGCTTCTTGAGAATATAAAGATATAGGATACAGCGCTTTACATCTTTCAACAGGTGAACCGATTTTCATTTTTGATGCGGCAGCTGCGGCCACTACGTGCAATGACAAAAGGTCTTTATCATCGGCATTGACAACCAAATCGAAATTGTTTTGAGCCAGCATCTCTTGTAATTGTCCGGTAGGAATACCGAAAAACGAAAAGCTCTTTTTGTTTATTTTAAGGACACCTTTCTCAGAAGGCGGATTGAATTTTTTCTCGTTAGTGATTTGAACTACAATTAGTTGTCTCACCCACGAAAATGTTTCACGTATCCAGCGGAAGTGCTTCAACGTTTGCGCATCGTCGCTACTGACCAATACAAGCAACGACTTCACCTCGTCAAAAGAGGAGAGTTTCCATGCTTGTTGCCCAGATGAAAGCCGACAAATACTTTTCCGTAAAAAATAGGGTAATACCATCTCCCACAGTGTTTATTTATTCACAAAACGAAGGTGTAAAATTAGGAGTTTTAACGCAAGGCGAACCATTGAAGTATGTTAAAATTCATTTTTTCATCTTTTTCTTTTTGCATCTTTTCATGTTTCTGCTCTGCCATCAATGGATTATGATTTATTTTGCATCAAAATTATTGTTTTGAAAATAACTGTACTTGGTAGCGGAACATCACAGGGAGTGCCTGTAATTGCTTGTCCTTGCGATGTTTGCACATCAGCCAACGCATACGACAAACGTTTGCGATCATCTATTTTACTCGAAACGGATACCACAACAGTGGTGGTGGATGCAGGTCCCGATTTTAGACAACAAATGTTGCGTGCCAACGTAAAAAAAATAGATGGCATTCTGATTACCCACACCCATAAGGATCATATTGCAGGTTTAGACGATGTGCGCTCATTCAACTACCTCACGAAAAAAGCGGTGAAAGTATTTGCACGCCCAAGTGATCAGCAAGAAATTAAACAAGAGTTTCGTTATGCCTTTGCCGACAACCCATATCCCGGAGTGCCTGAATTTGAATTGATTGATCTCAATTTGAATCCTTTTTTTATTGGCGACATCTCCATTCAACCGGTGGAGTTGCTGCACATGAAACTAAAGGTTTTCGGCTTTCGTTTTGGCGATTTTGCCTATCTCACCGATGTGAATTTGATTCCCGATGCCAGCTTCGAGTTGCTCAAAGGAACCAAAATCCTTATGATTGACGCCCTCCACAAACGGCATCATCCCTCACATTTTAACCTCAAAGAAGCCATTGATGCCGCACATAAAATTGCAGCTGAAACAACTTATTTCACACATATCAGCCATTTGATGGGTCGCCACAAAACAATCAATACACAACTGCCTCAAGGTATGCATTTGGCCTATGATGGACTTACTTTTAGCATTTAAGCAAGACTGCTAAACAGAAAGTTTAAGTTCTATCATTGCAACTCATGTAAATTATTGTTTCCTTACAACCTGCGTCAGCACTTTTCACTCTTCGTTTTTCACTTTTTACTTCTTGGTCACTTTCAAAATTAAAAATAGTCCTACTTATAGATCAATACCCATAAAACCTGAAAACGCATCACTATTTTTGATTTTTAGAATGATTCTAAATAATAATTCAACCCTATATATTTGATATAGAATATATTATAAGCACATAAAAATTCATTTTTACGATTTTGAAAATAAAATATTTTCGGATTTTTTAGATCTTTTTGGGGGTTGAGGTTGTTGATTAAGGTTAAGGTTGTGCGGACTTTTTCTCAAACTCAGCCTTATCCTCAACCCTAACCTCCAAATGCATCAATCCCGAAATTAAGTTCTTTTGAATTCTCACAACAACAGAAGCTTTGCCGCTTCAAATATCCCTCATTTTAGGTATTCCATCTCTTTGATCGTCGCGTTAATTTTACTGCATATTCAAACTTGACGATGAAAAGCACCAATGCCATAGTTGTATGAAAAGTAATGTTAATAAAATAACATCCCTTCTCTGCACTTGGGTTTTGCTTGTTGCCGTAATCACTGTTATCTCCAACAAGATTTTCAATACGCATGTACATCAACTCAGCAATGGCAGTTGGGTGTTTCATGCACATCCTTACAATAAAACCGACGATTCAAAACCTATCAAGTCGTTTACGCATACAGCAAATGAATTGACTTTTTTTCAGGTCTATTACAATTTCTTGGTGGCCTTTTTTACAATTGCTAGTGTTCTTGTTGTTGCCACGAAAAAAATTGGCCGCCACCTTGTGCTTGAAAAGTTAGAACCTCAATTGTGCTTTGATCGTCATAAAGGACGGTCGCCCCCAACGGCCTGCATGCTTTCGGCATAACCAAATTCTATCTTGGTTAATTCAAGATTTTTTCCATTTTTTTAACGACTTTTATTTTTAAATTATGAAATATTCATTGCTCATTGCTCTTGTTTTTGCATGTGTAATTGCTAGCCCCATTCAGGCGCAAAAAGTAAAAACAGATGCCAATATCATTGGCCACGTAGTGTCAAAAGGCAAACACATCCCATTTGCAACCATTAGCATTCAAGGCAGTACCATTGGCACCACCACCGACGAAAGTGGTCATTATCAGTTGATTCACCTTCCCGAGGGAAAACATATTCTCGTGGCACAATCTTTAGGATTCAAACCGGCACGAAAGGAGGTAACCATAGAAGCAAAAAAAACCATAGAAATCCATTTTGACTTGTTAGAAGATGCTTTAGGATTAGAAGAAGTACTCATCACCGGCGACCGAAATTCCACCAACCGCATTGAATCGTCCACGATTGTTACAGCCCTGACACCAAAATTATTTTCCACCGGAAACGCGCTTACCTTGAGCGAAGGACTGAACTTTTGCTCGGGGCTGCGGATCGAAAACGATTGTCAAAATTGTGGATTTTCGCAAGTGAGGATGAACGGTATGGAGGGTTCATATTCGCAAATTCTTATCAATAGCCGACCGATATTCAGCGGGTTGGCAGGTGTTTATGGTATAGAGCTGATTCCTTCGAGCATGATCGAAAGGGTTGAAGTCATTCGTGGTGGTGGCTCGGCCCTGTATGGAAGCAACGCCATTGCCGGAACCATCAATCTTATTCTGAAAGATCCTATCAACAACTCCTACGAGTTTGGCATCAACAACGGTGTGATGGGTGTTGGAAACGAAAATTCAGATGGCACTTCGCGCGACCTCTCCATTAATTTAAACACATCTTTGATTTCGGCAGACAACAAAACGGGTATGGCCATTTACGGATTTTACCGCGACCGCCAGCCTTTTGATGCCAACCAAGACAGCTATTCAGAAATTGCTCTATTGAAAAATACCACCATTGGAACACGCCTTTTCCATCGTTTTGGTGCTAAAAATAAACTCATTGCCGATTTCTTTCACATCAAAGAAGACCGTCGTGGTGGCGATCGCTTTGATTATCCGGTGCATGAGGCCAATATTGCCGAAGCTTTGAACCATCAAATTTCGACAGGCGCCCTTACTTATGAGCAGTTTGTAAGAAAAAACGATTTGTTATCCATCTTTGTTTCAGGCCAAAAAGTTGAACGCGACTCCTACTATGGTGCCAACAAATCGTTAAGCGACTACGGCAAAACAAACGACTTTACCTACACCCTTGGCGTTCAATACAATGCCCGCTTTGCTGCCTCAGGGCTGGTGATGGGTATCGAAAACAACGCATCAGAGCTGAAAGACCAAAAGTTAGGCTTTGCCGATTTTGATCAGGCAGTGATTGTGAACGATAGCCTGGTGAGCATTCCACATACCGATAACGTGATGGTCGCCAACCAGAGAACACAAACAACAGGTGTGTTTGCTCAATACGAATACAATCTCGAAAGATTCAAGCTATCGGCAGGTGCACGGTTCGACCATTATACGGTGACCGATTTTGAAGGAGGCGACCATACGGGAAATGTGCTTAGTCCACGTTTGAGTGCTAAAATTGACATTTTCAAATCACTTCAGGGCCGACTGAGTTATTCGCAAGGTTACCGAGCACCTCAGATTTATGACGAAGACCTACATATCGAAACCTCCGGATCACGTAAAGTGATTCACGTGAACAGCCCTGATCTTGAACAAGAAAAAAGCAGGAGTATTACTGCTTCGCTCGATTTCAACAAGCAATTCAGCTCCATTGGTTTCGGATTTCTTGCAGAGGCTTTCTACACTCAACTCGACAATCCTTTTGCCAATTTGTACAGCTTACCCGATGAGAACGGAACTGTCATTTTCACCCGCATTAACGCCAAGGATGGGGCAAAAGTGCAGGGCTTAAACTTTGAACTCAACTTGATTCCGACCCGCAACATCAACATCAAAGCCGGGTTTACGCTGCAAAAAAGTCGCTACGATGTGGAACAAGACTTTAACGAAAAACGATTCTTCAGCACCCCACAAGATTACGGTTTCCTTACCTTCGATTGGGAAATCAACAAGCAATGGGGGCTCTCATCTACAGCAAACTATACAGGAACAATGCTGGTTCCATACTTCGGTCCGCAAATACCAAACCCCGAAGAAGGTGTGCTGATTACCTCTGAGCGTTTTCTGGATATAGGCCTCAAGTTAAAGTATGGTATCAAACTGAATGGAGCCACTTTACAGCTTTTTACAGGCGTGAAAAACCTATTTAACGCTTATCAAAACAACTTCGACAGTGGCATCAACCGCGATCCCGGCTTCGTTTACGGACCGGTTAATCCTCGAACCATTTACTTCGGTTTAAAAGTTGGTAACTTCCTCAACTAAAAAAAATCGCCGCTTGCAAATGCAAGCGGCGATTTTTTAAATAATAAGCATAAGTATTATCCAATCAATTGTTTAATCGCGCATCTTGCATTGCTTACCAACTGAATGAAATGCCATATTGCAAGGCTACACGTGATACTACAAGAAAAATAAGCGTAAAAACAATCAACCCTTTCATGGGGCGAATGGTTCTGTTTTCGTCTTCCTCAAAATACAAGGCATCAATGAAACGGGTGCTCATAAAAAAGATAAAAACCATCACAGCCAATACGATCCATCCGAAGCGTTCGTGAAACATGTTTTTTGGATAAAAATAAAAAAACATGATGATAGCGCCTAAAACAAACGGCACAAGCACTTGGGCTGTGATGAAAAAAGGTCCCATCCGTTCGTTGAATTTACTGAAATAAGAATCAGCCGAAATGGCTACAATACGCACAGCAAAAAGCGATGTCATGACCAAACCAAAGAAGCCAACCAACGATATGATTAAACGCGAAGTATCCACCAAATACATCCAGTTGAACACATGGCCAATGCCCTCGGTAAGCATATTTCCCAACAGCAAACCACCAAAAACATAATTGCTGCTGTGCATCACCATCCAAAAAAAGAACACTTTAACAGGCACGGAACTACCACTTAAACTAAAAAAAGCCAGCAATGAAAGGATGCCGAAGATGAACGTCAAAATGTATCCCGATGAAAAAATCACAAAAACGGCATCATGCGTCCACTGGTAGGGTTCTACATGAAAAAAGTAAGTGGCATAATCCACCGTTATTTGGTAGTTGAACATCCCAGCAGTTAAAACGTACGATAGCTGGTTGACATAGAAAATAAACAGATAGGCCAACACGTAGGAGGCCAACGAATTGACCGCAATGATCCAGAAATTTTTCCTTGATAAGGATTGCATTTCGTATGTATTAAAAGAAAGAAAGCTTGTCAAAAAAAAAAAGACAAGCTTTCTCATTTTATGAAGGGTCGTTATCCGATAGTGGCCATTTCTTCAGAATAGGCTTTTCTATCGAGTTTTTCTTTGACCTCTTTAAACGCCTGAATAGTATAGCGCACATCATCGAGGGTGTGCACGGCGGTTGGTATCAACCGCAGCAAAATAACGCCTTTGGGTACAACGGGGTATGAAACGATAGAACAAAAAATATTGTAATTCTCGCGCAAGTCAAAAGTAATTTGGGTGGCTTCGCCCACAGTTCCATTCAACATCACCGGCGTAACAGGCGATTCGGTGTTTCCAATGTCGAGACCGGCTTCTGTCAAACCTTTTTGTAGGGCATTCACAATGACCCACAATTTTTCTTTGTGCTCAGGTTGGTCGCGAAGCAATTCAAGTCGCTTCAACGCACCAATCACCATGGGCATGGGCAGGGATTTGGCAAAAATTTGCGACCGCATATTGTACATTAAATATTTGATCACCTTTTTTTCACCGGCAATAAAACCACCAATTCCGGCCATGGATTTGGCAAAAGTTCCAAAATAAAGGTCAACTTCTTTTTGCACTCCGAAATGTTCATCAGTGCCGGCTCCTGTGGCTCCCATTGTACCAAAACCATGCGCATCGTCAACCAACAACCGGAAGTTGTATTTTGATTTCAGCTCAACAATTTCTTTGAGTTTCCCCAGGTCGCCCGACATCCCATATACTCCTTCGGTAATTACCAAAATGCCGCCACCGGTGGCTTCGGTCATTCTTTTAGCCCGTTTAAGTTGTATTTCGAGGTTCGCGATGTTATTGTGTGGATAAACAAAACGTTTCCCGAAATGCAAACGCATCCCATCAATAATGCAGGCGTGGGCTTCCGAATCATACACAATCACATCTTTACGATCTACCATTGAATTGATCACTGAAATCATTCCTTGATATCCATAATTTAACAGATAGGCAGCTTCTCGACCTACAAAAGCAGCCAACTCGTTTTCCAGCTGCTCGTGGTAGTTCGACTGTCCCGACATCATTCGGGCGCCCATCGGATAAGCCATTCCATAGGCCGCAGCAGCATCAGCATCGGCTTTTCGAACTTCCGGGTGGTTAGCCAAGCCAAGATAGTTGTTTAAACTCCAAATCAGGCGTTCTTTGCCCCTAAAAATCATCTTGTTACTGATGTCTCCTTCTAATTTTGGAAACATAAAATAACCTTCGGTTTGATCCGCATATTGGCCTAAAGGGCCCATATTTGTTGTGCATTTATCAAAAACATCCATTGCAAGTATGCTTAAATTGTTAGTGCGCAAAGGTAACAAAATGTGGTGCATCATAGCATTTGCCGACAAAAAGTGAAAACAACCCCAATGCACGTGCAAACGATAGTAAAATTCATGGATAATAAAAACATATTCAAAGCGTTTGGGTCAACACAAAAAAGATGTAATTTTGCGCCATGATGAAGAAACTGCTCTTTTTATCCGTAATCATCCTTGTTTTCAGCTTAGGTTCTTGCAGTAAATACCAAAAATTGCTAAAAAGTACCGACAATGAAATGAAGTATGATGCTGCCATAGATTTGTTTGAAAAGAAAGATTATTCGCGTTCGCTCGAACTTTTCGACCTTTTGCAGTCGGCCTATCGCGGCACCGGCAAAGGCGAAGAAATTAGTTTCCGCATGGCTTACTCCTACTTCTACCTGAAAGATTATACCGTAGCCAGTTTTTATTTTAAAAAACACGCGCAAACCTACCCTACCTCGGCACGAGCCGAGGAGTGTTTGTTTATGAACGCCTATTGCTACTATCTCGATTCACCACGGCCCAGCCTCGATCAATCCAATACCTATCTCGCTATTAAAGAGTTACAAGCCTTCACCGATCAATATCCGAAAAGTGAAAGGGTAGCCGAAAGCAACAAATTGATTGATGATTTAAGGGCCAAACTCGAAGAAAAAGACTACAATATCGCCTTATTGTATTATAAAATGAGTGATTATCAGGCAGCCATCACCTCATTTCAAAACCTTTTGAAACGCTTCCCCGATACTGAAAGAGGTGAAGAGGTGCTGCAAAATATGGTGCTGGCCAACTACGAATATGCCGAAAAAAGCATCCCCGAAAAAAAGAGGGAGCGATACGAAGCCGCCATCGAATCATTCAATAACCTTCGTTTTCAATATCCCGAAAGCGTTTATCTAAAATCATTAGAGCCTATCCACGAAAAAGCTCGAAAAAAAATCGTTAATTAACACTTTCTCAATATGGATTTCAAAAAAGTAAAAACGGAAAACACTGCTGTTACCCGTCAAAAAGACCAGTTTTATAAAGGCACCGGCAACATTTATGAAACTGTAGCCATTTTATCCAAACGTGCCAATCAAATTTCAGCCGAGTTAAAAGATGAGTTGGGCAAAAAGATTGCTGAATTTAGCTCCACCTCCGACAACTTAGAAGAAATTTTTGAAAACCGCGAGCAAATTGAGTTAGCCAAGTTTTACGAAAAACTTCCGAAACCTACCCTCATCTCGGTGCATGAATTTTTGAACGATCAAATCTACTACCGCAATCCCCACAAGGAAAACAGCGATTTCTAACAACTCCAAAAGCCGATGCTGCAAGGCAAGAAAATCCTGATCGGAATCACAGCTGGAATTGCTGCCTACAAAATTCCGTTGCTCATCCGCCTGCTCAAAAAGGTAGGAGCTGAGGTTCAGGTCATTCTTACCCCAAACGCAAAAGACTTTGTTACGCCCCTAACTCTCGCCACTTTATCGGGTCATCCTGTGCATACAGGTTTTTTCGACGCTGCAACAGGCGAATGGGACAGCCATGTTGATCTGGGACTGTGGGCCGACCTGCTTCTTATCGCTCCGGCCACCGCCAACAGCATGGCAAAAATGGCACATGGCATAGCCGATAATTTTCTAATCACTGTTTACTTATCAGCCCGTTGTAAGGTGATGATTGCACCCGCAATGGATCTTGATATGTACAAGCATCCCAGCACAAAGCAAAATCTGCACATTTTAGAAGCTCGCGGTCATCAGATCATTGCACCCACCAAAGGCGAGTTGGCCAGCGGACTATGTGGAGAAGGTCGTATGGAAGAACCTCAGATGATGTTCGACCTTATTCGGTCGCATTTTAAGCTGGGCCAACGTTTTATAGGAAAGCGAGTATTGATTTCGGCCGGTCCAACCTTTGAGGCCATTGACCCAGTGCGGTTCATTGGAAACCACAGCTCCGGAAAAATGGGCGTGGCACTCGCACAAACTTTTGCGGAACAAGGAGCTTGCGTTGACTTGGTTTTAGGACCTACCGCTCTAAATGTAAACAACAGCAGCATAACTGTTTACCCTGTAACAACAGCAGAAGAAATGTATCAAAACTGTTTGTATCTCTTCGAGAATGCTGACATTGCCATAATGAGTGCCGCGGTTGCCGACTACAAACCAAAAAAGACAGCTGAGGTTAAAATCAAGAAAAAAGATACGGTTTGGTCGCTTGAGTTGGAAAGAACACAAGATATTCTGAAAGCTTTAGGTCAAAAGAAAACGGCTGCGCAATTTTTAGTTGGTTTTGCCTTAGAAACCGATCATGGTGTTGAAAACGCCACACACAAGCTACGCAATAAAAACCTCGATTTGATAGTGTTGAACCAACTATCCGATGCCGGAGCAGGTTTTATGCACGACACCAATAAGGTCACTTTAATTGATACCAACGAAAAAAGCCACACACTACCGCTAAAAAGCAAAAAAGAAGTTGCAGCTGACATTGCAGAAGCCATTGCCGGCCTTTTATTCAAAAAAACACAATAACACCACTTTTAAACAGTTTATAAGCTGTATCAAATCACGAAACCGCCGATGAAAAAAGGATTTATTTGGATGATTTTGGCCTTATTGATGGGGGTTAAAAGCCACGGTCAAGAGTTTTTAGTGAGCGTAAGCGTGAATGCACCTACCATTGAAGGCACTGACAGACGCGTTTTTGAATCGTTACAATCGGCATTGTATGAGTTCATGAACAACCGCAAATGGACCAATGTCAACATCAAAAACTTAGAACGTATTGAATGTACCATGATGCTGACCGTTCGTGAACGTCTATCATCGGATGAATACAAAGGAACACTCAACGTGGTGTTGCAACGCCCAATTTATAAAACCTCATATAACTCTGTACAGCTCAACTTCATTGACGAAAACATACAGTTCCGATATCTCGAGTCGCAGCCTTTGGAGTTTTCCGACAACGCCTTTAGTTCCAACCTCACCGCCACATTTGCCTTTTATGCCTATATCATGTTGGGTTTAGATTTCGATAGCTACTCCCTCAATGGCGGAGATGCGTTTTTTACTGCTGCCGAAAACATCGTAAACAGCGCCCAAAATGCCAATGAGCGCGGCTGGAAAGCCTTTGATGGTAACCGAAACCGCTACTGGCTGGTAGAAAACTTGCGCAATCCGGCCTACCGCGGACTTCGTCAGTTCCTCTACGAATATCACCGCACCGGCTTAGACGTTATGGCCGACAACCAAGACGAGGGCCGCGCCAATATTGCCACTGCCCTCTCCTACCTTGAGCAAACTAAAAAATCGCGGTCCGATTTGTTCTTTTTGCAGCTTTTAACCGATGCCAAACGCGACGAAATTATCAATATCTTTTCAAAAGGCAGTCCGCAGGAAAAAACCAAAGTGGCCAATATCATGCGTGAAGTAGATCCTTCCAACGCCTCCAAGTACGAAAAAATTATCGCCAATTAGTACATTGGATAAAGAATAGCTACTTTTGCGCTAAAGCTTTTAAGCCTATGCTGCGCCGACTACGTATTTCCAATTATGCCCTCATTGACCACCTTGAAATAGAGTTCAAGAATGGCTTTACTGCGATCACAGGAGAGACAGGAGCCGGAAAGTCTATTCTGCTTGGAGCATTGGGACTTGTGTTGGGAAGCCGTGCCGAAACCAATGTGTTGCACGACAAAAACAACAAGTGCTTGGTCGAGGCTATTTTCAACATCGAAGGCCTATCGTTGCTACCGTTTTTTACGGAAAATGACCTCGAATATGACCCAGAATGTATCATCACACGCGAAATAAGTCCTTCAGGAAAATCGAGGGCCTTCATCAATGACAGTCCGGTTAACCTCAACATATTGAAGTCGTTAGGTGAGTTTCTTGTTGACATTCATTCGCAGCACGATAGCCTTCATCTGACTACTTCGGCTTTTCAATTGGGAATCATTGATGGTCTGGCCAACAACGACAACCTGCTGCGCGAATACGTTCAAATTTTTGAAAAATGGCAGCACGCCAAAAATGAACTACATCTACTGAAAAATACGGCCGCCGAAAATGCAACAGAACTTGAGCTTTTACGCTTCCAATTAGAGGAACTGACGAGCTCACACCTCAAACAGGGCGAATACAATGAGCTGGCCCAAAATGTTGAATCGCTCACCCATTCCGAAGAAATTCGGACCGGCTTGTTTGCAATTGCTGAACTCTTGAACAGGGCCGAACCCAGCGCTTTGTTGCTGTTGCGCGACGCCCAATACCAGCTGATCAAAACCTCCCGCTACCTGCCCGAGATGCACAAGTTGGCAGAGCGTTTGGAGACTGCCATCGTTGAAATAAAAGACATTTTTTCAGATGTTGAAAAAACCGAAGCAAAGATAAATTTCGATCCGGAAGAGCTGGAAAAAATCAATATCAGGATTTCTTTGTTACACCATTTAATGGCCAAGCACCGTGTGAAAGAAGCCGATGAGCTGCTTTCGGTTCAAGCGGCGCTGGAGCAAAGGCTGGAGCAAATTGACAAAAAAGACTTTACGATAGATCAGCTCACCAAAAACCTTCGTGTTATTGAGCGAAAACTTGAAGACAAAGCACAACAAGTCCATCAGTCGCGACGCAAAGTCATTCCGGAGATGGAACGTTCTGTGCGCATACTGCTCGCGCAACTGGGGATGCCTAATGGACGTTTTGAAGCAGCCTTAGAATCGTCGAATCAATTTGGGGTTACAGGCTCCGATCAGTTGCGTTTTTTGTTCACGGCCAACAAAGGCAGCCGGCCCGAAGATATTGCTAAAGTGGCCTCGGGTGGTGAGTTATCGCGTTTGATGCTGGCCATTAAAAGTCTCACGAGCGGAAAAAAAAGCATCCCAACCATCATTTTTGATGAAATAGATACAGGCGTTTCGGGCGATATTGCAGCAAAAGTTGGTCGAATCATGTCAACCATGGCCTTGCAAACCCAGCTGATCGCCATCACACATTTGCCTCAAATAGCAGCTAAAGCCAGTCAGCATTTGCATGTGTTTAAACGTGATGACGACAAGAGAACCCGAAGCCTTATCATTCACCTGAGTGAGCAACAAAGAATTGATGAAATCGCCAAGATGCTCAGCGATGATCAAATTACCGAAGCGGCCCGTGCCACCGCCAAAGAGTTGATGGGTGGGTACAAATAACAACCTTTTCTAAACAAAAAATAGGCGATTTATTCTTATAACTTCCTCATTATATATTACTTATAATTATATATGTATATAAATCAGTTTTTGTATCTTTGTCGCCACACACAACAAACGCTAATAAATTAATACCACTATGGCATATCAACTGCTAAAAGGAAAAAGAGGAATCATATTTGGTGCACTCGATAGCAAGTCCATTGCATGGAAAGTAGCCGAAAGAGCCCACGAAGAAGGCGCGATTTTCACATTGAGCAACACCGCAACAGCCTTACGTTTTGGTGAGTTGGACGAACTTGCGGCCAAATGCAATGCTGAAATTATTCCTGCCGACGCCACTTCGGTAAAAGACATTACCCATGTATTCGAAAGAAGCCAAGAAGTACTTGGAGGTAAGGTTGACTTTGTGCTTCATTCCATCGGAATGTCGCTCAACGTGCGTAAAAAACGCGTTTACAACGATCTCAACTACGAATACCTGAACAAAACGCTCGATATTTCGGCCATTTCATTCCATAAAATGTTGCAGATTGCCTTCAAATTAGACGCAATAAATGAATGGGGATCGGTGGTTGCGCTTTCTTACGTTGCTGCCCAGCGCACATTATACGGCTACAACGATATGGCCGATGCCAAGGCTTTGCTCGAAAGCATTGCCCGCAGCTTTGGGTATATTTACGGCAGGGAACGTAAGATCAGGGTCAACACCATTTCACAGTCGCCCACCAGAACAACAGCCGGTAGCGGCGTTAAAGGTTTTGATGGCTTGATTGACTTTACCGAACGGATGTCGCCCTTAGGCAATGCCACCGCTGACGAATGTGCCGATTACGCCATCACACTTTTCTCCGACCTGACAAGAAAAGTTACCATGCAAAACCTTTTCCACGATGGCGGTTTTTCAAATATGGGGATGAGTCTCAAGGCCATGACCATGTACAATAAAAGTTTCAAGTGCGATTGCGAACCTACAGACGAAGAAGACCTCTTAGAAGAATAACATCTCATGATAAGCAAAGCCGGACCGCCAAAAAGCAGTCCGGCTTTTTGTTTTTATCCAAACGCCCAGTTCCAAAGCGATGTAAATAATTCATCAATAAACAGTTTTACAGCTGTGGATTGATTAAATTTGCAAATCAAAATTAGCTCTGACAAAAAATTACAATTATTTCATTATGAATAAGTTATTAACACTCCTCCTGATTGTGATGACAGTTTCGCAGCTTCATGCCCAACAAATGGAACAGCTCAAACCCATGATAGGTGAAGACACAAAAGATAAAATCATTCAAGCTTTGAAAGAAAATTCGGATATTAGCCAACACGACCGGATAGAAAAAGGAGTGCGCCAGGCAGCTTCCTTCTGGCAAAGTAACGATGGCACGGTAGATGAGTTTATGCAGCTTTGCATGACTTATTCAGCCAATGATGCCCAACAACGTGAGGCCATTTTTCATCGTTTTGAAAGCAATTTTGAACTGCTTTTCGGAAGCTATAATAAAATGAGTGTTGGGCTAAAACTCCCGCTGCATGTGGACGAAGGTGAAATAATGGAGGTTGATCGCATTTTTGGAGGATACGACCCCGGAGCACATTTCAGCGATGACTTTTTTGCTTCTAAGCTGGCATTTGTAACCATTTTAAACTTCCCCTTTTACAGCTTGAAAGAAAAAACAGAGCTGGGAAGCCAATGGTCGCGCTTGGAATGGGCCTATGCACGGATGGGTGATGTTTTCAAAAGCAGGATACCTGCGGCGCTGCTTCAAAAATACTCCCAAGCCATCACCCACGCTGACGGATACATCTCTGATTACAATATTTTCATGGGCAACCTCATTGACAATAAAGGAAAAGTACTCTTTCCAAAAGACATGAAACTCATTTCACACTGGGGCCTGCGCGATGAAATAAAGGCGCAATATGCCGGCAAAAAAGGTTTTAGTAAACAAGCCATGATTTATGAAGTGATGCTGCGAATCGTTCGTCAAGAAATTCCTGAAAACTTTATCAACAACGGCGATTTTCAATATAACCCCTTTGAAAACAAACTTTATTCAAATGCAAGCGAGCAAGCTTTTCAAGCCGAACCCAATACCCGTTACCAACAAATTATTCAGCTTTTTCATGCCATCCAACGTTTGGATGCGTATAGCCCTCATTTCCCCAATTACATTCAACGAAAATTTGATGAGGAAATGGAGATTCCGGTAGAAGATGTGGAAGCTATTTTTGTTGATTTGGTTTCAAATCCGGTTTTGCAAGACATTGGCAAGCTGATTGAAAAACGTTTGGGCCGCAAGTTGCAGCCTTGGGACATTTGGTACGATGGCTTCAAAACCCGCTCTACCCTTGACATTGAGAAAGTAGATCAGCAACTTAGAGCGAAATATCCTACTAAATCAGCCTTTCAAAACGATTTACCACAAATTTTGGTGAAACTGGGTTTTGATGCCGATTCGGCTGCATCCATTGCCTCAAAAATCATTGTTGATCCATCGCGGGGTGCAGGACATGCTTGGGGTGCCGCCATGAAATCGGACAAAGCCCGATTGCGCACCCGCATTGGCCCCAACGGAATGGATTACAAAGGATACAACATTGCCATCCACGAATTTGGACACAACGTTGAACAAACCATCAGCCTGCAAAACGTTGATTATTACATGCTTAACGGTGTTCCTAACACCTCCTTTACTGAGGCTTTGGCTTTTGTTTTCCAAGCCCGCGACCTCGAACTTTTAGGTCTTGAAAATGAAAACGAACAAAGCCGACATTTTGCAGTCTTAGATAACTTTTGGTCAAACTACGAAATCATGGGTGTATCGCTCGTTGATATTGGTGTTTGGCGGTGGCTGTATGCCCACCCCGAAGCCGATGCGGCCCAACTTAAAACAGCTGTTAATCAGCTTGCTATCGAGGTTTGGAACAAATATTTCTATCCGGTATTTGGAATCAAAGACAGTCCAATACTTGCTATTTACAGCCATATGATTGACTATCCTTTGTACCTTTCGGCCTATCCGATTGGGCAACTCATTGAGTTTCAGTTTGGCGAATACATCAAAGACAAACAATTTGCCGATGAGATTTACCGCTCATTCACCCAAGGCCGCATCGTTCCGCAAATGTGGATGAAAGGTGCTGTTGGCACAGAAATTTCAGCAAAACCTGCCATCGAAGCTGCGCAAACAGCCGTGAAAGCACTCCAATAAGCGAAGAAAACAAATCCGTGTTTTAAAAAACGCTTTTAGTTTTGCACCACTATTTTGTAGGTTAAAACACTCGTTTTAGTGTTCAAAACCACAAAATAAATCCCGGACGAAAGCGTCAGGGTCGTCTTGTTTTCAAAAGTGGGTTGTAAAGCAATCTCCAGCATCTTCACCCCGGTGGCATTGTAAACAAACGCTTGCGAAGGAAGATGTTGTGGATCGTTGGCTCTGATAACTAAATTTCCACTTCCGGAAAACACCTTGAAATTTTCTTTTACAACAGTAATTTCGTCTTCTGAAACGATCAAATCACTACTGGTAAGATCATTCCATGAGTTGAGAATTGTTTCTGACACCGTTACCGACATATGCGGGTATTGGGTTGCCAATCCATTTAGCAACATTGTACACGTATGGGCGTTCACATAACTCACTGATTGAATATTGATTGAAAGCGGGACATTGTTCAATTGAAAATGTTCTTTTCCAATAAGGTGTGTTGCAAAATAATCACTGTTAAGCTTTAATGTGACCTGATTGGCCTGAGCTGTAATTTTTGCTGTTGGATGAATGATTTCCGCGTCAAAATTATAGTCCATCCAACTCATGCGATTAAAAAGATAGTCTTTAAAATAAATTACCTCATCTTGATAGGTATTGTTCAACCAATGGAAGTTAGGCCAAACATAAGTTCCAAGAATGGGCCAGCGTTCGTAGTTGCGGTCTTTGGCATCGCTGATGTGGCTCACAATAGCATTAACAATTGAATTGACATTGTTATACGACAATTTATTTTGTCGCAGCTGCTGCCAACGGGTTTTGGCAAGGCCATGAAAATAAGGATCTTCCATCAATCGTTTCCACCAAAACATGATGCTCCACTCGTAGGGTGTCACCATCTCATACAACCAGCCGGTGATTTCAAGGCCCGGAGGCCAAAAGTCAACATTACCGTAACCCAAATTAAAATCCCAAGCCGGGCCGGCAAAAAGCTTTCCACCGTCGGTATCTTTTTGCTTGTACATATAATTGCTGTATCGGTATTTATCCACCTCCTTAGTAATTTCGTTCAACAGCATAAAATCAATGAAAGAAGCCACGTCAAAATATTTTTGATAACCATTGTCGGGATCAGCAAAGCCCGGCGAAATGAGGGTGTTTTCGGCCTCGGTGATAAAGTCTTTAATGTAGATGCGCTGAGGTTCGACGATATTGTCAACCTTTGGATAATAATATTGAAAAATGATTGGCATCGCGTTTGGGTAAGGAGGGTTAGGAATTGATTTCCAACCATCTATACCAAAAGTGAAACCTGGGTCAATCTTGTCAACGCGCAAAATATAACCTCCAGTGAGGTCGCTTCCACTTGTTTCATTCGGCTTTAAAGTAGCGATATTTACCCTGTTGGTGTTCTTTTTTATCTTCTCCATCAACACATAAACACCTTTGTAATCGCCATTGACAACCACCTCGCAAAAAACAGTTCGGGTACAATACTCGCCCATAAGGTGACCCATCTCAAAAGTAAGCACATTGCGTAGCATAGATTTGTCGGAATAAGGTGCGTACAAAACCCAATCGCTTTCGGCAGGCATTCCCAGAAGAGAAACATCAAAATCATCGCCGGAAGCATCACGCGTTTCAAAGCTATAGGATTTTTTTGGAAACATTTGCGATGACTGGCCTCTGATTTCAATTCCGATAGGGCCATCATATTCGTTGAATGGATCATTGATATGGTTCATTTGACCGTTTCCATTGTTGATGATGCCCATAATGCCATCAATTTTTGGTTCGTCAGGAATTGGAACTCCAAAGGTATTGATGACCACAATAGGTAGATTACTTTCAAAATCAAGGGGTTGAGGTTGCTCGCGGAGCACATCATCAAAATACCAATTCCGATCGTTGGTGGTTCCATTGAAATCGAAAAAGATGACCAAATATTTAAGGTTATCATACGTGCAAGCTGAAAAATCAAATTCAAAGTCAGTCCAGCTGCCTGGAACAGGAGTAGCTACAATATCGCACCAAAGACTGGCATTGGCATTTTGAAACCTCATAGCAATATCGCCAGCTGTTGAAGGCGCCAATACCTTGAGCCGGTACCTTGGATGCGTTTCAAAGTTCACCACATCAGGCAGTTCCAGCTTGATATTGTCCCACAAATAAGATGTAGAAACAACCTTTAAGCATCGGTTTGAGCTATTTACAGTGTCGGGCGTGGGATTGTTCACCACAAAAGCAGTTCCTGTTGAGCTTACCCAAACAGGAGCAATTCCGTCCCAATTGGAAATGGTGTCATAGGTTTGGGCTATTCCGTTGACCGATAATAGATTAAAGAAAAAAAGAATAAAAGAGAATCCTAAAAAACGTTTGATTCTGTTTGGTTTCATCGTGAAATAGATTAAAAGTTCATCCAACCTACAAATTTAGACAAAATAAGACGGAACTCCTCTTGTACATCATGTCGAAAGAATCTTATATTTGTTTGACTTTTCCAACACCGCTTGCATGACCAAACCGCTGAAAGTAATTATTGTAGAAGACGATTTGACCCATCGGCTCAATGCTGAACTGCTCTGCGAACAGCTTGGCCATGAGGTAAAAGGCTGTTATAACAATAGGTACGACGCGTTGGCACATATTTTAAGACATTAGCCCGATCTCCTTTTGGTGGATATAGAGCTTGAAGAAAACACCAACGGCCTCGTCTTGATTGAAGATGTTTTTAAGCACTACGCTCCCATGATCATTCTCACCACCGCCTTTGCCGAAGGCAGTTATGTGGGGCAAGCCATCAAACTCGGCGTCAGCCAGTACCTGGTAAAACCATTGGATGTTAACAATTTAGATGTAAACATCAAGATGGCGCAACTGCAAAACCAGCCATTGGCCACCGAAAAGGAAGCCCTGCTGCTCAAAACGTCTATGGGATTTGACAGGGTGCTGTTTGCGGAGATTGATTTTCTCGAAACAGATGGCAATCGCTATTGTGTGATACACACCAAAACCAAAACCTACCGCGACCGCATCACTTTAACAGAACTGCTTCAGTAACTACCTTCAAAAGATTTTTTATGTATTCATAAGTCCTTTGCTGTAAGGTTTGGTGGCATCAAAAGCCTTCACAACGACCAGCAATCCATCTGCCTGACCAACGGCCAGACCCTCCCATTGGGTGAAAAATACAAGATATTGCTGTTAGAAAAGCTGAAATAGAAAGTGACAAAAAAAGGGCTTTCAGTGACAAATTCAGCCTTTTCACGTCCAAAATCAACAGGTTCACAAATTTCTAAGGTTCTCTCCATTTATTTTTGGTTATAGATTAAGCCAAGAGAAACCTCAGCAGTGGTAAGAAATTCTGAAAATAAGAGGTTCATTCTTAGCAAGATCGCTAAGAGGTCAATAACCAAATTGTGCACCATGAACCTAAAAACCATCTTCTTTTTGTTGTGCAGCTTTTTCGTTGCCATGAACACAGTTGTTGGACAAGACATCGAAGCCATCAACAAAAAAACTTGCTTCAAATCAACGGATCACTCAATGTTGGCTATTGGCTGTACAATGTCAACGGAATCGAGCAACGACAAAACCCAATGGGATGGTACATTTCAGGCTCACCCAACATTACTCTTGCGGGCATCAATATGCCTTTTACAGCCGTCATCAGCGACCAAGAGCGGAGTTTCAGTCAGCCTTTAAAATGTATCTTTGAAATTGTTTGAGACAGTCCGAGCTGCGCGGCAACATCGGCAGGCTGGTTGTGAATTGCTTTTAAAATGTATCTTTGAAATTGTTTGAGACAGTTTGTGCCTAAAGCTGCTGCGGTGGATGGCAGTTGTGAATTGCTTTTAAAATGTATCTTTGAAATTGTTTGAGACAGTTACGCCAAAAATGTTGACACGTACAAGGATGTTGTGAATTGCTTTTAAAATGTATCTTTGAAATTGTTTGAGAC
>JAEWWJ010000067.1 GCA_023396415.1 Bacteroidota bacterium | reverse complement strand
TGCCATCGGGAAAGAGGGTCACCGCAAATTCACCTTCGCCAATATGATTGTCATAATAGCTCAAAGATTGTTTCCATCGGAATGAAGCATGGGTTTCGTCGCCTTCGTACCACATTCCTTCGGGTTGTTTGGTGCCTTCGTAAAACATCACGGGAGCAAAAAGAAAAGCGGAAATATTTTTCATTTCACGAAACAGATGATAGGTATCGCGGTTGTACCTCCAAGGGAAAATATCAGGCTCGAAAAGTATAAAACCGGCTTTGTTGACATACACCTTTTCGTAAGTTTCACCATAAAAAGGAAACCCAAAGTCGAGTGTTTGAACAGCATACTTGTCATAGGGTTCAACGGTTGTAAGTGGTGTGGCCTCAACGATAGGAAAATCCTGATTCAAAACTTGGAGGTGATAAGGCGATTGCAACTCCCAATGAAAAGGTTGTTCGCCCCCTTCGGCAGTTAACATGAAACCGGCATCAAAAAGAGGAATCTGCTCACTTAGGATTTTCACTTTGTAGAAAGTGGGAGTATGCCTTATGCTAAAACTGCTGTGTGAATTGTTGTTCAGCGCAACATTTTGCTCATCAGATTCAATTTCAATAAGTTGATCGCCGGTATAATCCATTAACGAAAAACTGATCATTTCACCTGCACCAACTGAAAGCGGGTCGTTTTCATCCACTTCAAGATAGAAGTCGGCAGGCGCATCGGTTTCGAGGTAACTCAACAATGGAGTGATGTCAAGACCAATTTCGATGGTTTTGTTGGCCTCATTATAAGTTCCGCCTTGCATAAAATGCTTGCCACCTTGAAAATTAAAAATCGGGAAATTGAGAATATGCTTCGTGGTCGTTCCATTGTCCACCACTGAAGCCACTGCCGCCGAAATGCGGATTTGCTCGCGTAAATTGTGTTTTAAAATAACCTTGAGGGCTATTTTAGGGGTATAATTCTCATTCGCCTCAATCACATGCACCATATTTCCCCAAAGCCCGCCATGCGCTTCATTCATAGCCAACGTCCGATACATCATATAAAAAAAGCCCTCATCGCCCCAGCTATCGCCATAGGTGTTGGCTACCTTAAAAGCCCCAATTTCCCAGTCCTGGAGATCAACTTTCCCGTCATTATTGACATCCAAGTGGTTGGTATATTGTCCATCGCCATTCACATCCACCCTTATACTGTCGTTGTATCCCACGATGGTCATGGCATGGGTAGCCACTGCACCCGGAAACTGCTTGATAATTTTTTTTCCTGCTTCGGGAGAATCCGGTGGAATATTGATCATTCCATAAGGACTGCCGGAGGCAAATGCAGCCAATCCGCCACTCGCGGATTCCTCATGATGATGGGCCAGCCAATGTTTCAAGTTCATCAAACCATCTACAGTTTCTGTTCTTATCATTTTGATCGCTCCCACCCTATTGGTCATTGCCTCGTAATATTTTTCATAGCCCGAAATCCAAACAATTCCATCATCAATGGCTATTCCTCCATAGGTTGCAACCGAAGGGTTGCCCACCATTTTTGCCATTTCCAGGCTGTGCAAATAGTTTACGCCATAGTAACCGTCATAGGTCATGAAATTATATAAAAAGTGCGACGGAAATTGGTTTTCTTCCAAGTTGGCAGGCACATCGCGTTTGCGGCACATTTCATAAGTGAAAGTATATCCAATGCCCGAGGCCTGTCCGCAAGAGGCACCTGTTTGGTTAAAAATCGGTCGAAAATAAGGCGACAAAGAATTGTCCACCATAGTTGGTAAGTCTCGGTCAAAAAATTTGGCAGGCAGCAGTAGCTCAGGATGTTGTGTATATGACATCAAAGATGCTGCGAAGTCAAAATCAGTGGATCTTGTGGCCTTTGGCTGTGCGAAAACATGAACTGAGGCCAAAATAAAAAATACAAAAAGTGAGGAGTATATTTTAATCATACAACACGCATTTTACAGAATAAAACTCAAAAGTAGAAATAAAACCACTTTTATGTAGCAAATCATTCATAAAAGATTGAGATTCATCACTTCGTTTTGAATGACGACCAAAAGTTGAGTGTTTTTAGGAGTTTAACAGACAGTCATTCAGAGCGAAGCGATGAATCCCCCGAAGCTTTTTCCTGAAATGCTTGTTAGCGATCAACCAATAACTCAACGCAAAAAAATATTGAAGATCAATGATTTAGTTTGCTTCAAAAAAGCTGTTTAAGCTTACACCGCATTGCTTTAAAATGTTGTAATTTTGCGCTTTACAGCAACAGTTGTCGCGGCATAGCAAGATGTCGAGGAAAGTCAGGACAGCGCAGGGCATCATACTTCTTAACGGGAAGGCAATTTACTGAAAAAGTAAGTTGACAGCAAGTGCCACAGAAAACGACCGCCTGAAAGGGATTCGTCCCCTTCGGGTAAGGGTGAAAACGTGAGGTAAGAGCTCACGGCAGTGCAAGGCGACTTGCAAAGCGGGTAAACCTTATGAGCTGCAAGACCAAATATGCCGGCGATGCACCGTTGATCGGTGTGAAAAAGCGGCCCGTTTAAGTCGGTGGGTAGGTTGCTAGAGTCTTTCGGTGACGGAAGACCCAGATAAATGACAACATAGTACAGAATCCTGCTTATGATGCTGTAAAAAACAGGTCGGCCAGTGGCCGACCTGTTTTTTTAACACGCTTTCAATCCATGTTCAACTGCATTGAAATCAAGTGAAGACAGTGCAATGTTTTTACATTTTTACAATAACTGCGCTATCGCTTCGTTTCACTAACGTTGTTTGAAAAACAGCTTTTTCATCATCAAATCGTAACTTTGCAGCCAAAATCAATGCTTTGTATGAGAATTAACCTACCGACTTTTTTTTCTTTTCTTCTTTTGTTTTCATTTTCCGCTTTTTCGCAGCAGCAAATCTATTTCGATGCAAGCAACAGCCTGCTTCGCGAAAGTATTGAGCTGATTCAAAAAGAACAATATGGTGCAGCGAGGTTCAAAATCAACCAAATACAAAGGCATGACGGCCATTTGAGCGAAGTCACACGCAGTGATTTGGCCTACTATGATGCCCTTTGCGCGGTGCAATTAAACGACCAGGATGCTGCTGAAAAAATTGATGATTTTGGGCGGCAACACCGCAGCAGCCAATGGTCGGCACGCATGAAATTTCTCGAAGGAAGGGTTCAATTTGAGGAAAAACGGTACTCCAAAGCTCTTGAGGCCTTCAACAAAGTGGATACAGATCAACTTCCTTCTTTTGAAAAGGCAGAGCTGGATTACAAAAAAGGTTTTTGTTTGATGAAACAAAACAACATCGAGGAAGCCGTGCTCTCTTTTGAGGAGGCCACCAAAACAGAAAGTCCTTTTCGCAACGCTTCTTATTACTACTTAGGGCATCTTTTTTATACCATGAATGAAGATCAAAAGGCTGAAGCCGCCTTTCAATCCATCAGACACATAGCGCAATACAAAAAAATTATTCCCTATTATGAACTTCAAATGGCCTATCGCAGAGGTGATTACGGTTTGGTGAATGATAAAGGAAAAGAAATTCTGCTTAAATCAGACACCAAAAAACGGGCAGAAGTGCTTCCATTGTTGGCCGATGCCGCCTATAAAAATGGTGAAAATGCCATTGCTTTGGAGTTTTACAACCAACTCGAAAAACAGCATCGCGGTCAGCTCAGCCGCATTGACGAGTACCAAAAAGCAATGATTTATTACGAAACCGGAAATTATAAAGATGCGGCAGCAGGTTTTCAAAAAATAAACAATGACAACGACAGCCTTGACCAAAGCGCAGCCTACTTTCTTGCGCAATGTTACCTGAAAACCGATCAAAAGATTTTTGCACGGCAGGCCTTTTTAAGTGCATTCAAAAACAAATCCGATACTGAGATCAGCCATGATGCCTTGATGAACTACGCCCGGTTGAGCTTAGAAATAGGCAGCGATAACTACAATGAAGCTACGGTTTTGCTACAAGAATTCATTACTGCAAATCCCAAATCACCTTTGGCAAATGAGGCGCAACAACTTCTTGTTCAGCACTATCTCACTACAAAAAATTATGATGCTGCGTTAGAATCGCTCGAAACCAACAAAAAAAACGATCCCAAGCTACAAGCCGTTTATGAAAAACTCGTTTTCTCGCTGGCCACCGACCTTTTCAACGAAAGCCAGTTTGACCAAGCCATCACGTATTTTTCCAAAGTAAATCCTTCCGGAACCGGCGAAAACAATGCCGCTGCTTTATTTTGGACTGCCGAAGCCTTTTATCGTAAGAAAAATTATGTAGATGCCCAGAAGTTTTACAAACAATTTATGGCGCATCGTTCTGCAGCAAAATCTCCACTTAAACCATTGGCGCACTATAACTTAGCTTATAGTTATTTTCAGTTGACACAGTATGGCCCTGCGATGGCTTCGTTTAAGCAATACCTCGAAAAGCCTCTGACCGATCAGCCTCAACTTAGAACCGACAGCTGGTGCCGCGTTGGCGACTGCCATTTTATAAACCGCGAATACACAAAAGCCATCGAGGCCTATAAAAACGTGATCAATGCAGGGGAGCAGCAAACCGATTATGCCCTTTACCAAAGTGGTTTAGCATATGGTGCTTTAGGTCAACACAACCAAAAAATTGCCCAGCTCGATCAAATTGTGAAGCGATTCAATCAATCCATTTATTACGATCAGGCCTTGTATGAAATGGGCGCTACACACTTGGTGATGAACGATCAACGCAGTGCCATCAGTAGTTTTGACAAATTGGTACGCGAAAGACCACGGTCGGTTTATGCCCGCGAAGCCCAACTTAAAATTGGTTTTATCTATTTCAACAACAACCAAACCGATGAAGCCATCGTAGCCCTTCAAAAAGTGGCCGAAAGTTATCCCGGAACACCCGATGCACGCGAGGCACTGAACACCCTCAAGGTGATCTATATGGAATCGAACAACATTGATGCTTATTTTAAACTCACGAAAAAATTAGGCTTTGGAGAGCTGAGCAACAATGAACAAGAGTCATTGACATTTGCCACGGGCGAAAATTTTTACAACGAAAACCGATTCGCCGAAGCCCGCCAAGCATTGGAAGGTTATCTCAAAAACTTTCCTCAAGGCAGCAACGCGGTGAGCGCCAATTACTATCTGGCAAAAATCAAGCTGCCCACCAGCACCGATGAGGCCCTTAGCCATTTCAATGTCGTTATCCTATCGGGCAATAATCCATATCTCGAAGAAGCACTGCTCGAAGCGGCAAGAATTTACTATGATAAAGAAATGTATCCCGAATCGCAGAAAAATTACGAACAACTGTTTAGTTTGACCGATCAGCCCCTTCAAAGAATTGAAGCCCTCGAAGGCATGATGAAATGCAGCTTCTTCAATAAAAAATACGCCGATGCCATTGGTTTTTCCGAAAAGCTGCTCAACAACAGTAACGCGGGACCAAAACAGTTGCGTCAAGCACATTATATCGCCGGAAAATCAATGTTTGAAACCAACGATTATGATGGTGCGAAAAAACAATTCTCCGAAGTGCACAAAAGTGAAAATGATGTTTTAGGCGCTGAGGCTTACTATCTTATGGCGCGGATCAATTTCAACAAAGGGTATTTGGATGATGCAGAGAATCAAATATTTGACCTTTCCGAAAAATACCGTCGTCATGAATACTGGGTGGCCAAAGGGTTCATTTTGCTGGCTGACATTTATGTGAAAAACGATAATATTTTTCAGGCCAAAGAAACTTTGAAGAGCATAGTGGAAAATTACAAAGGGAGCGACTTGCGCGATGAAGCTGCCAGAAAACTATCCATGCTCCAATAAAAACACACTTCCATGAAACACCTTCAACAGAATTATTTTAATAAAATGAATAAGCTGAAAATCAATCTTATACTAACATTTATCATTTTCACCTCGGTCACACTTCCGATGGCAACCATTGGTCAAAGCCACAACGAAAAGGTGACTATTGTTGGCAGTTTTCAGCCCAACCTTCGCGAATCTGTTAAAATCAACCTCAATCCCGAGGAGAAAAAAAATGAATTTGAGGTGGGTGAAGTCAATTTCAGCAACCTGCAAAAAATTATTTTGCTTAAAAACGAAGCCCCGCTTATTGCTGCCTCAACGGTGCGAACCGATGAAAAAAAATCCAACTTTCGCAATTACCTCAAGGCCGGCTTTGGCAGCAATCTCAGCCCTTTGTTTCGTTTTCAACACCATTCGGCCTTATCCAAAAACACCCTTCTCAATCTCGGCCTCAAACACCACTCCTCTTGGGTGAATGTGCGCGATTTTGCCCCATCAACTTGGATGAAGAACAAACTCGACATCGGCATACAACATGCTTTTAACGACTATATTCTGAATACCGAAGCCGATTACAGTTATGATCAAATGTATTATTACGGCTTCAAACCCAGTGATTTTCCGGATACAATCATCAACAAAGATGCCCTCTTGCAACATTACCAACGCCTCAACGTTCAAGCGCAACTTAGTAGCAACTACAACAACGTCAACTATTTGCATCATAGCTTTGGAGTTAAATACAGTTATTTTTCTGATAAATATTCGCAATACGAGCATCAATTGGCCGTAAACGGGCAACTTCAAAAATATTATGACTGGTTCAATTATGACGGAACACAGCTCACCGGCCTCGACTTTGGCACCAGCTTTGTATCGGGTGGCGACAGCCTGATCAACCGTCAAACCATTTGGCTCAATGCCCGCCCCTACCTTACACTGACCGGTAGTTTTTACGAACTGCGCGCCGGCCTTGCACTCTCCGTTGCTGTGAACAACAATTCGGAGGTGTTTGTTCATCCTGAACTTGCCGGAAAGCTATATATCTTCAACAATCAAGTGGAACTGTATGCCGCCTTTGGTGGAAAGTCTGAAGAGCATACTACAAACAGCCTGACTTTTGAAAATCCTTTCTTGAAAACCGGTAACCATCATTTTTTTAGCAACACCAAAAAACTTTTCCAAACCGGAATAAAAACCAGCGCGATCCCCCGCCTCGACCTTCACTTAGGTTTTTCCTACCAAGAAACTGACAATGGAGCATTTGTAGTTACAGACACCAACTCATTATTCAACAACTATTTAGCTTTTATTTTTAATGACTATCAGCGGTTAGGTTTTGTTGTAGAGGCCTCCTACCATTTTAATGATCAATGGCGCTCAAGGCTGGAGGTGCAATTCAATCAATATGAAACTAAAACACTGGCAAAGGCCTGGCACAAACCTGAATTTGAGGCACAGTGGACTGTAAACTACAATTTTAATCCACAATGGAATTTTGAAACAGAAGTGTTTGTAAGTGGCGAACGTTTTGCACAAGGCAACAAATCATCTTTGTTTAAGCCCATCAGGTTGAAACCCATTGCCGATATTAATGTGGCGGCAAATTATCGGATAACCGAGCAGTTTTCAATTTTTGCTCAATGCAACAACGTGATTAATAACCGTTACGAGCGTTTTTACAATTACCCAGTTCAAGGTTTTCAGATTTTAGCCGGCATCAAATTGCTGTTTTAAACAGCACCATCACTTCTAATCCTCTTTTCAAATAGATAAGTGCTTTTCTAATAGCACTATATACATCATTATTGAAAACATAATCAAGACGATTTCCAGCTGCAAACGTTTGCAAAAAACTGTTGATAAAAACAGAAAGTTGCTTCCGATGAAAGCAAAAATCATAGGGAAAAAATGCGTAACTTTGCAGGCTGTTTTTAAAAACTATTCAAGAAATATTATGACCGAAGAAGAAAAAAGGACGCTCGCATCCAGCGATTATAACGCCAGCAATATTCAAGTTCTCGAAGGGCTGGAAGCCGTTCGCAAACGTCCTGCCATGTATATTGGCGATATCAGCACACGTGGACTTCATCATCTTGTTTACGAGGTTGTTGACAACTCCATTGACGAAGCCCTTGGCGGCTATTGTAATCTGATTGAGGTGACCATTCACCCCAACAATTCGATCTCCGTTCTTGATAACGGTAGGGGAATTCCAACCGGATTACACGAAAAAGAAAACCGGTCGGCCTTAGAAGTGGTCATGACCGTGCTTCATGCCGGTGGTAAATTCGACAAAGGTTCCTACAAAGTTTCCGGAGGATTGCACGGTGTGGGTGTAAGCTGCGTGAATGCACTCTCCACACAACTCATCGCCGAAGTGTACCGCGAAGGGAAAATTTTCATCCAAGAATACTCCTGCGGAAAGCCACTTCACGATGTGAAATCCATTGGCGAGACCACAAAAAATGGAACAAAAATCACCTTCACACCCGACGCAAGCATTTTTGTCACCACAGAGTATGATTACAGCATTTTAGCTTCTCGTTTGCGCGAATTGGCCTTCCTAAACAGAGGGATCACTTTGATTTTGAACGACGAAAGAGAAGTGAACGAAGACAATAAAATCAAAAGCGAGACTTTCTTTTCAGCTGCCGGCTTACCCGATTTCATTCAATACCTTGATGAGAATCGTGAAAAACTCATCCCCGAGGCTATTGCCATCGAAGGCGAACGCAACGACATTCCGGTTGAGATTGCCATGCAGTACAACACTTCGTTTTCCGAAAATCTACATTCATACGTTAACAACATCAACACCCACGAAGGTGGAACCCACTTGGCCGGATTTCGTCGTGGATTAACCCGCACGCTGAAATCATATGCCGAAAAGTCGGGCATGTTGGCCAAACTGAAATTCGACATCAATGGCGATGACTTTAGAGAAGGTCTCACTGCTATTATTTCTGTAAAAGTGCCTGAGCCTCAGTTTGAAGGTCAAACCAAAACCAAACTTGGTAACAACGAAGTGATGGGTGTTGTGGATATGATTGTAAGTGAACACCTCAACAATTACCTCGAAGAAAACCCAAAAGAAGCTAGAACAATAGTCAATAAGGTAATTTTGGCTGCAACAGCGCGCCATGCCGCTCGCAAAGCACGCGAATTGGTTCAACGCAAGAGCGTACTCACCGGTTCGGGATTGCCCGGTAAACTGGCCGACTGCTCCGAACGCGATCCCGCCAAAGCCGAGATTTACCTCGTTGAGGGCGACTCTGCCGGTGGTACTGCCAAACAAGGACGCGACCGTCGCTTTCAAGCCATCCTCCCGCTGAGAGGTAAAATCCTGAACGTGGAAAAAGCTATGCCACACAGAATTTTTGAAAGCGAAGAAATCAAGAATATTTTTACTGCTTTAGGTGTGCATATCGGTACTGACGAAGACAGTAAAGCCCTCAATATTGACAAGTTACGCTACCATAAAATCGTCATCATGACCGATGCCGACATTGACGGAAGCCACATTGCAACCCTTATCCTTACTTTCTTCTTCAGGTACATGACCGATCTCATCGAAAAAGGATACGTTTATATTGCCACGCCTCCCCTTTACCTTCTCCGAAAAGGAAAACAAGAAAGGTATTGCTGGAACGAAGAGGAGCGCGAAGCTTTAACGAGAGAATGGTCCACCGACGGAACAGAAAAAGGAATTCACATTCAACGCTACAAAGGTTTGGGAGAGATGAACGCCGAACAACTTTGGGACACCACCATGAACCCGGCTTTTAGAACCCTGCGTCAAGTAACCATCGTGAATGGCCTCGAAGCCGACCACGTCTTTTCGATGCTCATGGGCGACGAAGTGCCACCGCGCCGCGCTTTTATCGAAGCCAATGCAAAATACGCGAGAATTGATACTTAGACATATATAACTATAACACCTTGAAAGGCCTGAAAACTTGCAAGTTTTCAGGCCTTTTTCTTTTTCGCAAACTGCTGGTCTTCCAGCAACCTAAAATGCACCATCTCTACAATCAAAGGCAAAGGCAGCACCTCTCCCAATGGAAATTGAACGGTCGCCTTTGATGTTTTGAAACCCCGCAACTTTTCTGCAAAAGCTGTTACTGCTGAGGGTGTGGGATAAAAACCAATGTGTTTTTTCGCCGCCGCAAAATACACCAGCACTCTGTTCTGCTTCAAGGCGGGCATACCGTAGCTGATCACCTCTTCAGCCAGGGGCGCCGCCAACCGGATGGTCGCCCTTAACTCCTGCAAGGGCCGCTGAACCTCGATGGGAAACTGCGCAATATAATCGTCAATAGTGTTCAAAGTGGGCATGATCTTTTTTTTAAACAAAAATAATCAAACTGCTTTATAACATAGATGTTCAAAAAAAAGACATCGAATGAGCAGGAAGACAGCATCGGCAGACTACCGGACAATTTGCAAGAATGAAGCATTTTTTGCAAACAACACCAAAAAATGCAAGACCACTAATAGTTAATTCCCACAATCATAATCCATTGGAAAAGGAATTAAAGATTAATTAATATGGTTTTCAACTCAATCAACCAGATTTGAGTAATATTGCTCTATGAATCATTAAAAACATAACACTTTGGAAAACATTTACTTCGCATTTATCGTCATACTTTTTCTACTGGCCATCTCCGACCTGATCGTTGGAGTGAGTAACGATGCCGTTAATTTTTTAAACTCAGCAGTAGGGAGCAAAGCCGCCTCTATTAAGTGGGTGATGTTTGTTGCCGCGCTGGGTGTTTTAATTGGAGCTACCTTTTCAGGCGGCATGATGGAGATTGCTCGAAGTGGAATATTTCATCCTGACTTGTACTATTTCAGCGATGTGATGCTGATTTTTTTGGCGGTAATGATCACGGATGTGATCCTACTGGACACGTTCAACACGCTCGGACTTCCAACCTCCACCACCGTTTCCATTGTGTTTGAGTTGTTGGGGGCCTCGGTGGCTGTAGCCGTGATGAAGATTAGCCAAAGCACTGAGCCACACACATTAAGTGAGTACATTAACTCAGGAAAAGCCCTTGCTATAATTTCGGGGATTTTGCTCTCGGTGGTCATCGCCTTTAGCGTAGGAGCGGTCATACAGTACATCACGAGGCTTTTGTTCACCTTCAATTACCAGAAGCGCTTCAAATATTTTGGAGGTGTTTTTGGTGGGTTAGCACTCACTGCCATTGTGTATTTTATACTGATCAAAGGCGCCAAAGATGCTGCTTTTATGACAGCGAATGCCTATGCTTGGATACAAACCCATCAAATGCTTATCATTTTTGGAAGCTTTGCCGGATTCACCCTGTTGTTTTACCTACTCAACCTGTTGTTTAATGTCAATATTCTCAAAATCGTTGTTTTGTCCGGAACCTTCGCTTTAGCGATGGCTTTTGCCGGCAATGACTTGGTCAACTTTATCGGCGTTCCTTTAGCCGGATTTGCTTCGTATAAAACCCTTCTCGGCGCACCCGGAGCCGATCCCAGCTTTTTTACAATGGGCTCGCTAAAAGAAGCCGTGCAAACCCCACCTTTCTTCTTGTTGATGGCCGGCGTTGTAATGGTGATTACCCTCTACACTTCAAGAAAAGCGAAAACCGTTATTAAAACTTCTGTTGACCTGAGCCGCCAGGCGGAAGGCGAAGAACGCTTTGGTTCAACTCCTTTGTCGAGAGGCGTTGTGCGCATTGCTATTAACGCCTCCGAATCCATCTCGAAATATATTCCACAAAACGTTAAAAATAAGATAGACAAACAGTTTGAGCCACTCCCAAAAGATAAAACCGACAAAAATCCCCCTGCCTTTGATTTGCTTCGTGCTTCGGTGAATTTGGTTGTATCCAGTGCCCTGATTGCCGCTGGTACTTCATTAAAACTACCATTATCAACAACTTATGTTACATTTATGGTGGCAATGGGAACCAGTCTTTCCGATGGAGCCTGGGATCGCGACAGCGCGGTCTATCGCATCACCGGTGTTTTTTCAGTGATTGGCGGATGGTTTTTCACAGCCTTTTCGGCCTTTTTAGTGGCCTTCCTTCTCGGAATTTTCTTTTATACCGCCGGCGTTTATGCTGTTATTTTTATGATTTCAATTGCTATCTTCCTTGTGATTAGAACTCATAAGATGCACGTAAATAAGCAGTTAAAAAAAGAAGAAGCCAGCAAAGAAATGAATGATGTAAACAATGACAACATTCTTGATGCCTGCACCAACAGCATTACAAATGTTCTAAACCAAACGCAACTTGAATACAAGCGCACCATTGGCGGACTAACAGAAGAAGACATCAAATTGTTGAAAAAGACAAAGAAAAACATCGAAAAACTGAGCGTAAAAGCTAAGGAAAGAAAAAATTCGGTCACAGTCGTGATCGGTAAATTACAAGATGAAGCCATTGAATCCGGACATTTTTATGTTCAAGCGCTCGACTACGCCCGCGAAATTTTGCACAGCCTCAACTACATCATTACGCCTACTTACGAGCATGTGAACAACAACCACAAACCCTTAGGCGATGCGCAATTGGGCGAGTTGAAGGTGTTGGGATTGCAAATCGGGAATTTCTTTACCCGCATTTCGACCGACATCAAAGCAAACAATTTCAGCAACCAGGAAAGCATTTCAAACGAACAACTCAAGGTGCTTACTGTGATTGATCTTTTTAGAAAAAACGAAGTGAAACGCATCAAAAAAGAAGGTGTAAGTACACGAAACACCCTGCTTTTCCTTACGATATTGCAAGAAAGTAAAAACTTGCTCTTGTTTGCCTTCAACCTTTACAAAGCACAACGCGACTTCCTTAATTACCACCAAAACAGAGGGAAAAATTAGCAAAGCATTTTTGCAGGAGGGAGGGTTTCTATCTGTTTAGAAATCCTCCAACCAGCAGAACTTTTCCATGTGCAAGCCTAAAAGTTTACCTTTTTCAGTAGCCTTCGTCATTTTTATATTCTTTATAAACACTTCATTATCAATCATTATGAAGTTGGAATACAAATATTTTCTAAAAAAAATAAAAATACCTTGCTTTTTGCAAGCAGATTGATTTATCTTTGCAGTGTGAATGTTCACTAACATAAGAAAAAGTATAAAAATGACTTTAGAATTATCAGAAAGACAGCGAGAAATCATGGATGTTTCCCTTGGGCTGATTGCAGAAAAAGGGATTCAAGGCTTGACGATAAAAAATCTTGCCAAGAAGATTGGCTTTTCCGAATCGGCGATTTACAGACACTTTGAAAATAAAACCCAGATTCTTGTGGCCATTTTGGATTTTTTTAAAGAAAACACCGAAAACTTATTCAAGTCGGAGCTGCACAACACCGATAATTCGGTAACCAAAATCAACCATTTATTGAAAAGACAGTTCACCATATTGGCCGCTTCACCGCCATTGGTAGCCCTTATTTTTTCAGAAGAATTGTTTAGAAATGAGCAAATTTTAGCAGATAAAGTTTCAGAAATCATGAACAATACCTTCGATATTCTTACCCATATCATTGCCACCGGACAGGAAAAAGACGAATTAAGAAACGATATCGAAGCAGCACATTTGTCGGTCATGGTGATGGGCTCGCTACGCTTATTTGTCAAGCAATGGCATATGTCCAATTACGGGTTCAACCTCATCGAAAAAGGCGAAGAAATTTCAAATTCAATCCATCTTTTACTCAAAAAATAAATCTATCACATGAAAATCATTCACGTTAACGAAACACCAATTGTAGAAACACCTCACAAAGTGGATGTTAGAAAATTGTACGACAAAGAATCTGCTCAGGCCATGCACATTACCTTGCAGCCCGGCGAAGCATTGAAACCTCACATTACGCCCGTTGATGTTTTTTTCTTTGTCTTGGAAGGTACAGCCGAAATTCTGGTTGGAACCGAGCGAGAATCCGTGCAGGCCAACAGTTTGGTCGAAAGTCCTAAAGGAATTGTGCATTGTTTGTACAACACTTCCGACAACCCCACACGCATCCTCGTGGTAAAAGCCCCAAAACCTACAACACAAGCCAAGTTGTTATAAACGATCCAAAATAAAAACAAAAAAATTTGTTTATTTAGGTTAGTGAATATTCATTCACAAAACAATTGAATCATGGAAACATCAAAAGAACACATCGTTGAAAAAGTTGCACAAATGATCATGCAATCAGGAGTTGAAGCCGTGACCCTGGATCGTTTGTCGGCTGAGTTAGATTTTAAGAAAAACCCATCGGCCATTCATCTTGCTAAGGATGAAGATCTTCTGTTGTTAATTGCCGAAAAGATGGAAACCGACATCCATGCTTTTATACAAGGCCTGTCGCAAAGCAGAGAAAATCCCGATGCCGAGCTTTCCATTCTTTTCAAAAAGCTCTATTTCTTTTTTCTACAAAAACCATATTACCTGAATATCCTGTTCGACGAAAAAAATTGGACAGAAAACCAAGAAATAAAAGCGGTATTAACACAAATGAAAAGTAGGGCAGAAAACTATCTTACATCGGTGATTGAAAGAGGTAAAATGAAAACCATTTTCAAAACCAAGAGTTCAACCCAAGCATTGGTAGAGCATATTTTAAATGGATTTCGGATATTTATGCAAGATGAACAACAGTTAAATGAAATGATTCAAGAACTAAAACATTAAAAGACAAAAAAATGAAACTGAAAAAAATTTATCAACCACTGTTAGTGAACGTTCACATTTCGATCAAAATGGCCTTGCTTTTTGTTGTCATGTTGCTTTCAATTACAGCCAATGCACAAACCTGGACCTTGCACCAATGCTTGGATACAGCGCAAATGCACAATAAAAACTTGCAGATGAGTAGAAACCTGCAACAACTCAGCGGTGAACGAGAAAAAGAAGCCAAAGCCAATGTGTTGCCCAAGTTAAAACTCAATGCCGATTACAAATATTTTTCCGATTTGCCTTACCAAATCATGCCCCAATCGGCATTTGGCGGTCCGGTGGGCCAGTTCAAGGAAATACAAATGGGGGTGCCGCACAACATCGGAACCAACATTCAGTTGAATATGCCACTCTATAATTCTCAAATTTTTAACGGCATTGAAGCCACCAAAATCGCCTCAGAAATAACTGATCTCCAATACAAAAAGACCGAAGAACAGGTGTTTTATGAAATATCCAATTTGTATTACAACGCACAAATTTTGATTCATCAACTCATATTTCTCGACAGCAATGTAGTGAATACAGATCAACTTTTGAACACGCTCACCTTGCTGCACGAGCAGCTGATGGTGAAAAGAAGCGACGTCACAAAAGTTGAATTGCAAAAACAACAACTCCTCACCAACAGAGAGCGTGTAGCCATAAGCTACGAACAGGTTATGAACGCCTTAAAATTTTCGATGGGGGTTCCGTTGGAAAAAGAAATACGCATAAAGCGTGAAATTATTAGCCAATCGCCCGTTGATTACCCCCAAATGCTGCCCCTTGATTTACGCTTGACACAAACGCAAAACAAGCTGTTAAATAACGAGTTAAACTCCTTAAAAATGTCGCGCCTTCCAACATTGATGCTGCTTGGCAGTTATGGGCAAACCGGTTTTGGCTACGATGAAAAACCCAACGAATTTCTCAAGTTTTATCCCACCACTTTTGTTGGCCTGCAGTTTTCTATGCCACTTTTTAACGGAACCATCACACAGCGCAAAATTTCCCAAAAGAAATTAGAAATCAAAAACAACCAATTGCAGATAGAATTGGTGCAGGAACAAAATAAGATGCAAGTTCACAACGCATTACGCAAAAGAATGTTAGCCGGACAAACCATCGAAAACAGCGATGGGCAGATCAAACTGGCGAGCACCATCTACCAAGAAATGTTGCTTCAGCAGCGAGAAGGAACAGCCAACCTCACTGAAATTTTGTTGGCCGACAACGCCCTACGCGAAGCCCAGCAAAGCTACCTATCAGCCATTGTTGACTATCTGAAAGCCGATTTGGAGCTTAAAAAACTTACAGGAAATATCACCATAAAAAACTAAAAATAGAATACCATGTTGAAAAAAACCATTTATATCGTTGTGGCTGTTGCCCTTGTTGCGCTGACTGTTTTCACACTCATAAGCAACAAAAAAAACACCGAAAGCAGAGTGTACCAATACGACAAAGACAAACCCATTGGCGTTCAAACCATGACCATTAGGCCCGCAGTTTCAGAAAACACATACGTTTTTTCAGGCACTTTTGAGCCCAACAAGGAAACGAAGCTCAGTGCCGACATTCAAGGAAAAGTAAACAATGTGTTGGTTGATGTGGGAAGTTCAGTAAGGAAAGGCCAAACACTTATTCAACTTGACAATGCGCTGCTAAAACTTCAGTTGCAAACCATTGAAATTCAAATAGAAGGATTAGAAACCGATGTTGCACGTTTTGCAACGTTGGCAAAAGCGGAAGCCGTTCAAGGGATGCAGTTGGAAAAGCTCGAACTGGGCCTGAAAACGGCACAAGTTCAAAAAGCAACAGTGCTGGAACAAATCAGCAAAACCACTATTCGCGCACCTTTCAATGGAATTGTAACAGCTAAATTTACCGAAGAGGGTGCTTTTGCAGGCCCCGGAATGCCTCTGTTGCAAATAAGCGAAACAGCCGACCTTAGGTTTACAGTAAATGTGCCCGAAATCAATTTACCTCATTTTGAAGTAGGTCAAATCTGTGTCCTTTCTGCTGACATCTACCCTGACCTTGACCTGAGCGGACGCATCAATATGGTTGGAAGTAAGGCGAATATGGGAAACAGCTACCCCGTTCAATTCACTGTAAAAAACACCTCTGACCTTAAAATAAAAGCTGGAATGTTTGGAAAAGCCACAGTGACTTCGGGTGGACAAGTGCAGCGCATCATCATTCCTGCATCAGTGATGGTGGGAACCTCTTTACAACCACAGGTGTATCTTGTTAAAAACGATAAGGTTGTATTGCAAAACATCGTCATTTCCGAAAGATTAGAAAACAAAGTGGTTGTTACTGAAGGCTTGTCTGATGGTGATAAAATTGTCACCAATGGATTCATCAACCTTTTTGATGGTGCCAAAATCATTCTCAAATAAAGAAAACCATGAATATTACAGAAATTTCCATCAAACGTCCATCCCTCATCATCGTACTTTTTAGTGTTTTCGCGCTGTTGGGAATTATTGGATATCTAAACCTGAGTTACGAACTGTTGCCCGATTTCAACCAACCTGTGGTGGTGATCAAAACCATTTACCCCGGTGCTGAGCCCCAGGAAGTTGAGACCTCGGTATCGCGCAAAATTGAAGATGCCTTGTCGAACCTCGAAGGTGTTGACTACTTAGAAACCAAGTCAATGCCCAACGCATCGGTCATTATCGCCAACCTAAAATATGGCACCAATGTTGACAATGCCATGCAGGATGCACAGCGTTATATTGAAAACATTCGCAGCACTCTGCCTGCCGACATCCAAAGTCCGGTGATGAGCAAAGTTTCGCCCAACGACTTACCTATTATGTCCATCAGCGTAACCAGCAATCTGCCCGAAACAGCGTTGTATCAGCAGATGAAAGACTACTATCTCCCGCAAATTCAGCAGTTAAAAGGAGTTGCCGAAATCACTTTGTTGGGCGCTCAAGAGCGTGAAATACAGGTTAAGGTCAACCAGGAAAAGCTGAAACTCTACAAAATATCCCTGCTTCAGGTGGTAGAAGCCATCAACCGTTCGGGACTGGATTTACCGGCTGGTAAAGTACAGTCGGACCAAGAAAACAACTCGGTGCGTCTGACCGGAAAATTCGCCACCGTGGAAGATGTTATGAATGTGCAGCTCGCCATGCCCTATCCCGGCAGCCCGGTGTATGTGAAAGATGTTGCCCACGTGGTTGACGGAGTAAAAGAAATCACATCGGTGAGCCGCTTCAACGAGGTGAACGGCATCGGCCTATTAGTAAAAAAACAAGGCGATGCCAACGCTGTCGAGGTATCTAAATTGATTCGCGAAACACTACAAAGCATCGAAACGCAAAACATAGCCACAGGCATCAAGTTTGTGGTAGCCGACGATTCAACCGACAATACCATTGCTGCCGTGAACTCCGTGGTACAAGATTTAATTCTTGCCGTTATTTTGGTTTCTATCGTAATGCTTTTATTTTTAAGAAGTTACCGAAATGCGTTTATTGTGTTGGTAGCCATACCTACCTCTTTGATTACCGCCTTCGCGGTGATGTGGTTGCTGGGCTACACCCTCAATCTGATGACCCTGCTGGCCATGTCGCTCATCATCGGAATTTTAGTTGATGATGCCATTGTGGTACTCGAAAACATCCAACGACATTTAGAAATGGGCAAAGAAAAAAGAGATGCGGCGATGGACGGACGAATGGAAATCGGTTTCTCGGCGTTGAGCATCACCTTGGTGGATGTGGTCGTATTTTTACCGATTTTATTTTTACAGGTATTTATTGTAGATATGTTATTGCAATTTGCTGTTGTTGTAATCACCTCAACCTTAACAAGTTTATTGGTAGGATTCACATTAACGCCTTGGTTAGCATCTCGCATTGGCAAGAAAGATGACTTGCAACCCACTAACTTTTTGAACAGATTTTTGCTTTATTTCGAGCGCCAACTCAACATCTTTATTGAATGGTATGGCCGTCAGCTGCAATGGGTTTTAAGCCACAAGCTGATCTTTACCGGTTTCGTGATTTTTCTGTTCGCGATCACCCTATTGGTGATGAAACAAGGAATCATTGGGAAAGAAATGATGTCAACCGGCGACCAAGGAAAATTTCGTTTAAACCTTGAATTTGATAAAAACATCACCGTTAAGCAAAACAACCTCATCTCGCAAAGGGTTGAAAGTTATGTACTTCAACATCAAGAAGTGGCCACTCTTTTCAGTAATGTTGCCGGTCCGAGCACCGGAATTGGAAGCCTGGGTGTTGGTTCAGCCAACAAAACAGAATTTACCATTCAGTTGAAACCCGAAAAAGAGCGCAATATTAAAACCGAGGCGTTTATGAAAAAGCTCAGAAGTGAATTAGAGTCAGAGTTTTCCGAAATCAATTTTTCAATGGCTTTTATTGGTTTGCTTCCCAAGCAGCCTCCTATTAAAATCACCCTCAGCAGTGCCGATCCGACACAACTCGCATCAACAGCTGTGGAGTTAAAAGCATTGGTAGAAAGACTTCCTGGAGCCGATAATGTCAAACTGTCCGTTGAAGAAGGAAACCCGGAATACAAAGTGATTCCCGACAAAGACAAAATGCAGCGCTTAGGCCTTACCACAGCTTATGTTGGAATGAATTTGCGCAGCGCGTTTACGGGCAATGACGATGCTTCGCTCACCGAAAACGGCACCGAATACCCAATCCGTATTTGGTTGGATGACTTCAACAGAAAAAACTTTCAAGACGTACAAAACCTAATTGTCATCAACCCCATGGGCCTTCCCATTGCAGTAGAACAGTTTGCCGAGGTCAAACAAGACCCTTCACCTTCGCTGCTGGAGCGCCTCGACCGCCAGGCATCGGTAACCCTCACCGCTGAATCGTTTGGCCGCCCCTCGGGAACGCTGGCCGACGACGTGATCGCCCATCTAAAAACGAATCCACTGCCCGATGATGTAAAACTGATCTGGGGTGCCGATATTAAAACCCAAAATGAAAGCTTTGGTGCCTTAGGCTCGGTGCTGCTGATTTCGTTTATTCTTATCTACCTGATTATGGTTGCGTTATACGACAGTTACATCTATCCGTTTGTGGCTTTGTTCGGGATTCCGGTAGCAGCAATCGGCGCTTTTCTGGCCTTAAATCTTACCCACAATGAGATCACACTTTTCGCCCTTTTGGGATTGATTATGCTCATGGGATTGGTAACTAAAAACGCCATTTTAATTGTTGACTTCACCAACCAATTGAAAGCCGAAGGCAAGCATTTTAAAGAGGCCTTGGTCATTGCCGGGAAAGAACGTATGCGACCCATTTTAATGACCACACTTTCAATGGCCATCGGTATGTTACCTATTGCAATGGCCCGTGGAACGGCCAGCGAATGGAAGAACGGTTTGGCATGGGTGATCATTGGAGGATTGCTTTCATCGCTGATCCTCACTGTGTTTTTAGTGCCGGTGGTTTATTATGCTGTGGACACCATCAAAGAAAAAATCAACAAAAAGAAAACAGAATAGAAAATGAGTAACATCATAATTGCCATGCAGCTGCATCTTGTTTTTCTTTTGTTGGCGAATGGATCAAACAGCGATACAACTACCTATCCATTAACCGTTAAGGTAAGTGATTTGCGAAATTCTGAAGGGCTTGTACAATTTGCAATCTATAACAATAAAGAGGCTTTTCCGGATGAACATTACAAAAAATACTACCAAAAACAAACAGCACAAATTTTTGATGGCAGCTCGGAAATCACTTTTGAACACCTTCCGGCCGGAACCTATGCCGTGAATATACTTCACGACGAAGATAAAAATGGAGCTATAAAAAAAGGGTTCATCCTTCCCAAAGAAGGGATCGGATTCTCAAATTATCATTCCATTGGCTTTTCCAATCGGCCCAACTTTGAAAAGGCTTCATTTGAAATCCATTCCAGAAAAACAATTCATGTTAAAATGATTTATTTCTAAAAAATGATACGGTTTGTTGTTGGGCTTATCTTTTTGATGCTAAGATCAATTTCGGGTTTTGGGCAAGAGCCGAAGTTCATGCCCGAAATTGGCCTTGCAACAATTGCTCAAACCAATCAAGGCAACAGCTATATCACATTTCCTGCCGATATTGGAAACATTGAGCCACTGTGGTTTGAGGCCAATTTAAAGCCCAATTTTTACATCCGTCAGAGTAAAAACTCACGACTTGTGGGCGTACTTACCCCACAAGTCATCATCCGCATGTTTCAAGAAGAATCGTTTCCGGTGCGCACACCCAGTTACATGCCTCAAATCACCATGTATTACAGTTTGTATCAGCAAGCCTTTTCGCGCAGTTTGAGCCTTTTCGGTCGTATCACCCATCATTCCAATGGTCAAGATCAGCCATTCTATTTGGATAATGGGCGCATCAATCTTAAATCGGGAAATTTTGCTACCAACTTTGTTGAGGTCGGACTTCTTGCCACCAATATTAACCACTATTATAAGGCCTACCAGTTTTTCAAAACATCTTTTGAAGTGCATCCTAAAGACCTGATGCAGGAGGAGCTTGTGGGAATTTTCAGTGCTTACCGCTGGAACAATGCCTTTTCCATTTTTAAACTCGCGCCCCATAGTGCGAACGAAAAAGCCGATAGACCAACCATTTCACTTAAAGGAGAAATTACATGGATGCTTGATCGTTACAACAATTTGGCCGCCCTTTCGGGAGAACGTTTCAACCTCAGTTTTACTTTTTATTACCATCCCGAGTTTTTTGAAGACATCGGGTTATTCTTCCAATATTTTCATGGATCCGATTATTACAACATTTATTTCAATCATCGGATTGATATGATTCGTTTTGGCCTCATGACCGAAAAACTAAGGTTTTGAGCTCTTTTCTTTAAGTCAATACCCAAGTAAAATTGGATGATGAATGCCGATCCAAACCCTCTGTGAACCTCATTGGCTGCGCTGTGTAAATCTGTACGTTAGCCGCTTCCCAAGGTTTTAAAAGACAGAAGTTAGATTCAGATTCAGAAAAGAAACGCTTAAACCGGTTTAATCTTTCCAAACCGCTATTACAAAACGATCTTTATCGTTAAAATCCTTAACAACCTCAAGTTGTTGAAAACCAAACCCTTCTAAAAGCTCTTTGGTTTCATTTCCAAAACGTTCGTTGATTTCAAACATCAACTTTCCTCCTTGGTTGAGCTGTCGAGAAGCCAGCAAAGCAATCCTTCGGTAAAACAAAAGCGGATCCTCTTCCGGCACAAAAAGCGCCCATTCAGGTTCCCAATCCAACACATTCGGTTGCATCCATTGCTTTTCATTTTCAACCACATAAGGTGGATTACTCACCATCAGATCGTACTTATGGCTACCCAAGCAAGCCGCATCTTTTAAAATGTCGCAAGCCACAAAAGCTACCTTTGCATGAAGCAGTTCGGCATTGGTTTGAGCCAGCTCGAGCGCTGCTGCTGAAATATCAAAACCAAAATAAAGATGCTGTGGATGTCTGATGGCTAAGCTGATAGCAATGCAACCCGAACCAGTGCCAATGTCGGCAATGGTGCAATGGTTTTTTTTCGCAAGAAAATCAGAAGATAGATGCACCAGCAGCTCGGTTTCAGGACGAGGAATCAAAGCGTTTGGATTGACCTTGAACTGATGACCATCAAAATCGGCCTCCCCCACCACATATTGAAGTGGCTTGTAGCGCTTTAATTCCTTCACCGCAAAATGAAGCTGCAAAATTTCGGTTTCATTTAAGCGCAGTTCGGGATTTTTCACCCGATCTAAAGTGCTAATATTGAAAAAAAAAAGCGTAAGTCGCTCCACGAGCTTATGGGCTTCAACCTCAGGATAAAAGTCCTTCAGTTCTTTAGAATAGTAGCGAATAAGGTCGGCAACTTTGTTGGTGGGTGCCATGGTTTGATGAAATAAATTTGAGTCATAAAAAAACTGACACCCTTAATTTCTTGGATGTCAGTTATTTAGGGTGGATGATGGGATTCGAACCCACGACCCTCAGAACCACAATCTGATGCTCTAACCGGCTGAGCTACAACCACCGTATTTCGACTGCAAATATACTTTAATTTTCTATTTCAAAGTAATGGTCTAAAAATTTTGGTTAATATTTTTGAGCACAACCCTAGAAACGGCCATTGCACAGATTATCAATTGCTTTAACAACAGTCATTCATGCTCAATGAGTGATTTATAAGCCACTAGTTTTCATAGAGATCGAAATTTAATGTGCTGTTGATGAATGATATAACGTCCAATCCTCACAAAAATGCAGGTATATCTCTGTGATTCGTTGTGAGATGCTGTAAATCTACTTTTGCGAGGCCTCCACACCAAAAGACGCAAAATCACGTTAATCTTCAAAATGTGAAGCGAAAAGTTTGTTGCTTTAAAGCGAACCTTTTACTTTTGTTGTAATAAAAACCGCATAGCCATGAAAAAAGCCTTATTGATCAGCATTTTAGCAATCCTATCCGTAGTTGCTCATGCACAATTTACCTTTGGTCCGAAAGTTGGTTTCAACGCTCAAAAACTCAGTGTTGATCAAAGCACCATCACCACCGACTTCAAAAACAACTTTAATTTTGGAGCCTTTGTTCGCGTTGGCGATAAAATTTACATCCAACCCGAGGTGAATTATTTTACCACCGGCACCGTTTTCAAGCGAATCGAAACCAACTCTTTGAGTCCGTTTGAGCAAGATATTACCCTAAAAAACATTCAAATTCCATTGTTTATTGGTTTTAAAATCATTGATTTGGAATTGTTTAATCTAAGAGCCACTGCAGGCCCAACCGCTAATATTGTAGTAGGTAAAACCATAGAATCCTTAGATTCCGAAAATTTTATCGAACCCATCAAAAAGACCGACATCAGCGATATCAATTGGGGTTTTCAGTTTGGTGCCGGTGTTGATGTTTTGATGTTTTCTGTTGATATACAGTATATTATGGGGTTAAATAACTTAATCAAAACAGTAAATATCGGGGGAACTCCTGTTCAATTCGACTCAAAAAATCAAGGGTTTGTTGTTACCCTTGGGTGGAAAATATTGTAGAAGAAGGCTCACGGCATTTAATGAATAAGGTTGTGGACATTGACTTTCAAACCTTCTTCATTGTTTTTCTTTCTTATCTCATCCACCGTTTTTGACCTTGTCGAAGCGAGCAGAACTGAAAGAACGATGATTTTGTATTGGAACGCTAAAAACTAGTGGACAATAGCCACACACCATTAAACATGAAAACAAAATACTTCTTTTTTTTACTTTCGATGCTTTTGCTGGCCGGCTGCAACACCAACAACGATGCCCGTTTAAATGTTAAGTCGTCTGAACTGCCGCAGCTGAACATAACTATAAAGGATTATGGATCAACGCTTTTTGGTTTGGATACCAACAATTTTTTACAAGAACTCAAAGCCATTCAAGGTGACTTTCCACAGTTTTTGAACGGCAATTTGGACGATACCGCCAACTACAACAAGCTTTTTACTTTTGTGAGCGACACCCATCTGATTGCGATCAACACAAAAACTGCCTCGACGTTTAAAAACACTCAGGTTTTAGAGCAGGACTTGTCAGCCTCTTTCAGTCGCTTGGCCTATTTTTTTCCCGGCTTTTCCATCCCCGAAGTTTATACTTACATCAGTGGCATTCAGTTTGACGCTCCCGTTTTGGTTACCGAAAGCAGCGTTGTCATTGCCCTCGACTGCTATCTTGGCACCAACGAGTCTTTATATCAACGCATGGGCATACCGCTGTATCAGCGCCGAAGAATGACTGCCGAGCACATTGTGAAGGATGTCAACAGCGCCCTATATTCAATATATTTTGAGAGCAACCTTCAGTCTGTCAATCTATTGGATGAAATGATTCAAGCCGGAAAAAAGTATTATTTCATGCAATTGATGCAACCTAACATTGAACCATCCGTGCTGTTTGGTTATTCGCCCGAGCAATTGCAATGGATCGAAACCAACGAAGGCGCAGTTTGGGGCACTTTGGTGGGCGAGCAACTGCTGTACAAAGGTGAGCCGCTACTTTTTAGAAAGCTGTTTGGCGACGCCCCATTTAGCCAGGATTTTTCGCAAGAGGCCCCGCCCCGCATAGGTGAATACCTTGGCTGGAAAATTGTAAGCGGTATGATGCAACAACAACCCGAAGTGAGCCTGAACGATTTGTTGAAGATGACCGATGCCCAAAACATTTTGCAACAATCGCGCTACAAACCCCGCCGATAAAGCCTTTACACTAACCCATCCATAGGATAAAGGCCTGAGAACTCCTAACTAAATTGTAACCTGAAAGAAGCATTGTTGCTGATAAAAAATCACTTTAAAGCATGGGTTTATTACAAAAAGCAGTGCCTCCTTGTATATTTCCGCGCTAAAGCTGTAAAAAGACAAAATAAGTAAATAATTGATTTGGATAAAAATTGAACCCGAAACTGAATTGTTGTAAAAATATTCAATAGTATTCCTATTTTTGCTTTGAACAAAGCCAACAATTATGCTTGTAAAAACTTTCGGGAGCGCACTCTTTGGCATAGATGCCATCACCATTACTATAGAAGTCAACATTGATAAAGGAATTCAGTTTTTTCTGGTGGGGCTTCCCGACAGTGCGGTAAAAGAAAGCCAGCAGCGCATCGAAGCGGCTTTAACCAATACCGGTTTCAAGTATCCACGTCAGAAAGTTGTCATTAATATGGCCCCTGCCGATATACGCAAAGAAGGCTCATCCTACGATTTGCCTATCGCTATCGGTATTATGTCCGCTTCCGGACAAATTGAGGCCGAGCGTTTAGATTCGTTTATCATCATGGGCGAACTTTCATTAGATGGCGGCCTGAAACCTATCAAAGGAGCTTTACCGATTGCCATAAAAGCCCTTGGCGAAGGCTTTAAAGGCATGATTGTACCCAAAGAAAACGCTCCGGAAGCAGCAGTAGTGTCTGATTTGGAGGTATATGGGGCCGAGAATATCAAACAAGTAGTTGACTTCCTCAACGGAGAACCCACCTTAGAGCGCACTATAGTTGATACCACCAATGATTTCCTTTCGGAGATTGGCAAATATGAGTTCGATTTTGCGGATGTAAAAGGACAAGAAAACATTAAAAGAGCCTTAGAGATTGCAGCTGCAGGCGGACACAATGCCATTTTGATAGGGCCTCCGGGATCTGGAAAAACCATGTTGGCCAAACGATTGCCCTCCATTCTGCCTCCCTTGAGTCTGGAAGAATCGTTAGAAACCACCAAGATTCATTCTGTGGCCGGTTTGTTAGGCAAGAATACCGCCTTGGTAGCAGTTCGTCCGTTCCGCAGTCCGCACCACACCATTTCCGATGCCGGATTGGTGGGTGGAGGCACCTTTCCACAACCCGGCGAAATATCCTTGGCCCATCACGGGGTGCTCTTTTTGGATGAGCTGCCTGAATTTAAACGCTCGGTGCTTGAAGTGATGCGGCAACCGATGGAAGATCGTGTTGTCACCATCTCTCGGGCTCGAATTTCAGTTGACTTTCCGGCCAGTTTTATGTTGATTGCAGCCATGAATCCTTGCCCGTGTGGCTATTACAACCATCCCGACCAGGAATGTGTGTGTAGTCCCGGTATCGTGCAAAAATACCTGAACAAAATTTCAGGCCCCCTACTCGATCGGATTGACCTGCATGTTGAAGTGGTTCCCGTTCCGTTTAAAGATCTCGCCGAGCGCAGCAGTGGCGAGCAAAGTGCCGCCATCAGACAGCGGGTGATGACCGCCCGAAAAATACAAGAACAAAGGTTCAAAGAACATCCACAGGTCCATTCCAATGCGCAAATGTCGAGCAAGATGCTGCAGCTGTACTGCGAAATCACCAACGACGGGAAAACCTTGCTGAAAAACGCGATGGAACGTCTCAGCCTTTCCGCAAGGGCATACGACCGTATCCTGAAAGTCTCGCGAAGCATCGCCGACCTCGAAGGCGCCGACAACATCAGCACAGCCCACCTGGCAGAAGCCATCCAATACCGCAGCCTCGACAGGGAAACTTGGGGTAGTTAGGACGGTTTTTGATTGTGAACAACGTACAGTGAACAGTGTTTTGAGAGTGACAAGAGACAAGAGACAAGTGAAAAGAAGCTTAAGTTCTATAATTTGTAATCAACGTTTTGTGTAAATAAAAAACAAATTACCTTCAAAAATGTCTTAAAGTCAAATCATTTGAATTTTTTGTCACGTAGATACGCGATAAATACATTGAATTTTTGAATGATTGAAAAATGGGAAACGATAAATTTCAAAATAAATACAGGATAGCCTCCGCCCGATTGCCAAACTGGGATTACACCAGCAATGGCGCCTATTTTATAACCATCTGTACAAAAGACCGGATTCCCTATTTTGGTCGCATAGAAAACAAAAAAATGATTTTATCCAATATGGGTATCATTGCCGATTTGATGTGGCATGAAATAAAAAACCATGCAAAAAACATTGAATTGGGTGAATTTGTTGTGATGCCGGATCATATACGTGGGATTTTGATTTTGAATGGTGGGGATGGGATGGGGATTGCGGGGAACGCCATCGTAGAGACGTTGCATGCAACGTCTCTACCATCGTCCCCGCAATCCCCATCTCCATCGTCCCCGCAATCACCACCCCCCATCGTCCACGTCCCAAATGGCAAAAATTTCACCAAAATCAAATTCCGTTTCTACGATTATTCGTTCCTACAAATCGGCCGTTACAAAACATGGCCACCGATTAGGGTATCCTTTTGAATGGCAAACCCGTTTTTATGACCATATTATTCGTAATGCACAAGAATTTGAAAACATTAAAAATTATATCGCCAATAATCCAATGAATTGGTGAAAAGATTTTTGGGGTCGGCAGAGACGTTGCTTGCAACGTTTCTGCCAACCCCAATACAAAATTCTTGAACAAATATTTCAACATTTGGTTTATTTCGATAATCTTTGTAAAATAATTTTTGATTTAATCACACATAAAATATCATTTAAATGCTTTGTATCAAGGATTTACGTACAGATCCCTATTTTAACCTCGCTGCTGACGAGTATATGATGAAAAATTTTAAAGAGGACATTTTTATGCTTTGGCGAAACGAACCCTCAATCATTGTAGGTAAGCACCAGAACACCCTTTCGGAGATTAATATTGACTATGTAAAGGACAATAACATTAAAGTGGTACGGCGAATTACCGGCGGTGGTGCTGTGTTTCACGACCTTGGCAATCTGAATTTTACCTTTATCCGAAACACTGATGAAAATACGCAGATCAGTTTTCGAAAATTTACCCTACCCATCATCGAGGTGCTACAAAAAATGGGGATTGATGCAAAGTTTGAAGGCAGAAACGACCTCACCATAGATGGGAAAAAATTCTCAGGCAATGCCGAAAATGTTTGGAAAAATCGAGCCCTTCATCATGGTACTTTACTGTTTTCAGCAGTGATGACCGATCTTTCATCGGCGCTTAAAGTCAATCCATTAAAATTCAACGATAAAGCCGTGAAGTCGGTACGATCAAGGGTTACGAACATCAGCGAACATCTGTCGGAAAAGATGGATGTACTTGAATTTCGCGACCGCATCATGCAGCACATTATGGAGATGTATCCCGAATCGCGAGAATATGCCTACACCCCCGAAGATATCGCCGGCATTGAGAAGTTACGTGATGAGAAATTTATGACCTGGGACTGGAACTTTGGCACCTCGCCACACTACGATTTCTCGAAAATGATACGTACCGAGGGCGGCAGCATTGAGTTTCATTTCAATGTAAAAAAAGGCCTCATCACCGATATGCGCATTTTCGGCGATTTTTTCCACAAAAACGATATAGAAGAAATTGAAAAATCACTCGTTGGCGTGAATCACGAGCATGAAGCCATTGCCCAAACCTTGTCTAAATTTGATTTTAACAGTTACTTTAAGAACATCAAGCTTAATGAGTTTGTGGACGGGATGTTTTGAGGTCAAAAGGACATAAATACAGCAAAATGGGTCAAAAGATGACCGATTGTAGAGGTGCAATCAATGACTGTTGATGTTAAAACGCAGTTTCCATCTTTGATTGAGGAGGCAACAATTCAACAAAAGGAAACTTATTTTACATCATTGAAACTTTATTATTGGATAATAAAGTTGATTTTTGTGATGAAAAACACTTCATTTTTGCTGTTTTTTACGCAATAATAAGCAAAAAAACAGCTTAAATTGCTGTTTATTATGATATATTAATTTGAAATTTCACTTTTTAGAAGAAAAAAAACGCAAAAATGAAGTCGGAGAAAAGCACAAGTGAAAATTTCAAAAGCACAAGTGAAAATTTTAAAAGCACAAGTGAAAAAAAAAATAGTAGAAGTGCTTTTGACCCTTTTTTAAAGTCGAAAATAAAATTTTTGAAGTGCTATTTTGGGTTGTTGCGGTAGAAAAAAGGAGGGAAATATTTGTTTTTATCGGCTACGGTGCTGTTTTATTGCCACTTAAGATTATAAACAATAAAATAGTTGCAGTATTTTGCCAATAAATTTGACAATAATAAAAAAGGCGCGTACTTTTGACACGCCTTTTTTATTTGAAATACTGAATTAGGCCACACTGGCTTTGGAATATTTAGCCTGTTTCATTTTGTCGCTAAATTCCTTCCCCGGACGGAAAGAAACTTTAGGACGGCTGATCAAATTCGGGCTAAATGTTTCAAGGCTTTCTGCTCCTTGGCTCGAAAGCGTGAGTCTGAAAGTTCCCAGCTCACCCAGCCGAACTACCTTGCCTTCGAGAAGAATTTCCGGCACTGACAGCAGCAAAGCTTCTATCACTGCGGTGGTTTCAACTGTGCTCAGCATGGTTTCACGGCTGATGCGCCGGGCCAACTCTCGAACATTTACTTCGCCTTGCGGCTGTTTCACGGCATAAAATTTACGATTTGCAAGCAAATCCCTGGGATTCACTTTTGCTGTAATTAAATAACGAATCATTGATTTTTATAATAATTAGTGAGTACTATGTTTCGGTCATTTCGGGCTGACCAAACCTCTGTCATTGATTTTTTCATTTAAAGCATTTTATTTTGGACTTAAAAAATAACATTGGCTTATCTGCAAGCGCACGTCAAATCATTCCTTTTCCATAGGCATCCTCCTTTTCTTTAATTGTTTTGAATTTTTTGTAGATTATTTTTTTTCAAATGCAAAGATAGGGACGAAAACAAAAAATGATAGGGCAGAATGTCATTTAATCATTTATTTTTTGAACATCTATATGTTGATAACTTTGCAATTTAGCGTCCATCAATGATTTAAACGTGAAATACGCATTAATAATATTTTTTGGCACGCATTATTTTTAAAAAAATAGTAATCAATTCCTCAGGTTTATTACGCTATTTAGTAATGACTTAGCATTGGATTTACATTTCTATTGTAAAATGGTTGGGATAAAGGATAAAAAACAACCTTAAATACCCTTATGATATCAAAGCCAAAAGTGATGTGCCGCCATAAATTTACCGCTCAAATCGCCCCCTCTCTCAGTCTCTCAGTCTCTCAGTCTCTCAGTCTCCCCGTCACCCCCTTCGCCCTGTCGCTCAAAAACCCTCTCCTGATAAAATCATTTTTCTGATATGCTGGGTATTTTGAATAATTTCATACATTTACTCCATTGAAGGTTCGTACACATTAGTCGCATCTTCATCTTGGTTTTAAAGGCTATGAATGAGCGCATTAACCTGCCATCGGTCATAGCATTTATCGCAAAAAACCCAAGCCTCATGGGACTGAGAAGGCGAAGCTGTGTAGTGGGTAGAGGTTGGGATTGTGGGGTTTTTGATGGACTTCTTCAACGTCAATCGCCTTTTTAATCTGTTCTAACCGTTCTGAAACAAAAGATTTTCTTTTAAAAGGTTGAATGATCAGTGCCATTTGCATCTTCTTAGTGAATCTCTACAGTTATAAATCAAATTCAATCGTAAAACTTTGTTTTTGCAAAATGCGCAGGGTGCATACAGCAGTCTGAGCTCCCATGTTCATAAGGAATCAATAGGCTGTAAAGTATGGATGTTTGCCGATAATGATTAGAGGCTGAATCGTGAAAAGAGGGCTGAGCTTTTCGATGCAGATTTCATACTTTCGCTTAAAAGATTTTATTGAAGGTTTTTCATATAAGGTTGCCAGTTGATAATCAATATCTTATCATCATCTATCTCGAGGTAGCCGTATTCATAGCAGAATTTATAAGTGTTGTTGTTTTTGGTAGTGTAGGTATGTGTAAAAAACTGAAAATCGAATCCCATTTTGTCGAGAACCTCTTTTCTCACGGTTGATTTACCTACCGGACCGAGCCGCTGAAGTATCATGCGGTTTTTCCGAAGGGTTTTATTCACATCAATGATAAACTGATCATGGTCTTTCTTATTTTGATTGTTGAAAGCATTACGGCATTGATCGCTGCAGAATTTTTTATCCGACCGACCAACAAAAGACTCATTGCAAAGCAGGCAATTTCGTTTCATGGTACATCTATTTGAAAGACAAAGATATAAACAAAATGATCCGTTTTGTAGTCGTTTATACACGGTTATACTTGCTTTTTTACCGATTATAGCTGTTGGCTGAAAGTAGTTTTGCAAAAAAAAGTCATGGAAAACCCAAAAAATCTTCCCCATTTGTTTTTAAACCGCATCAACCTTGAAGGAACAAAGTGCATAAAGTTGTTTTTCTATGACAACGCAGATATCAGAACACGCATCAGTCAAAATGAGTGGATTCAATACAGTATGGAGTTGGGAGCCTGGTACACAGCTGAGTATGGAAATACCATTGCTATCATTCAAGATGTTTTTGATGACATCGCTATTGTGAATCTATCTAAGCTCGACTGGAAAAAACTGGAAGTGAGTCGCAATAATATAGGGACAGTTGCGAATTATAAAGATTTAAAGTTGCGCACCGGATTTGAAACACTTACGCTTTTTCCCTACCTGTTGGATGCCAAACCTATCATTGGTTTCAAGCATCATTTTGACAAAAAGTATTATCGAGAGGTGCTTGAAAGCGGCTTTTTTGAGTTTCATCGAGCCAATAAAGTTTGGGAAATTAAAGCACAATCGTATCAGATGTTCAATGTCTTATCCTTTCTCACTGAACGGTTTACAGTGAAGCTCAATAAGGAATTGCGGATCAGTGATTTGAACCTCAGAAGGTTATTACTTGAGCAATCCTATATCAAAGACTATGATTTCAAAAGCTGTCCGCTGGAGTTTTTGGTTCATTTGCAAAGCCACAACTATAGCGACAGCACACTCATCACTTATCATAATTTAGTGATCAGATTTTTGAATGCATTTAAGGGTAAGAGCCTCAATGATATAAACCGGTTTGGCGTTGATGAGATGAATCATTACCATGAAATATGGAATCAGCGTTCGGAACCCGGGCCGTCAACGATCAACCAGTCGGTGAATGCCATTAAGATGTATTACAAAGTGATGGGAAAGAAAACGCTTCTGCTTGAGCAAGTGTTGCGGCCACTAAGGAACAAGGTGTTGCCCACAGTTTACAGCAAGGAAGAAGTGCAGGGAATCGTAAATCAGCTTGAAAACCCCAAGCACAAAGCGATGTTATTTTTGATTTATTCGGCAGGATTGCGCATCAGTGAGCT
>JAEWWJ010000064.1 GCA_023396415.1 Bacteroidota bacterium | reverse complement strand
TCATTTAAGTTGTGTTATTTACGCATTAAATGTACAACTTATTATTGGATTATTATAGCCTTTTTTATTGAAAATTTATGCTGTTTTATTTGGAAGAAGATAAGGGGTTTTTAGACAGTCTGACGGCTGGCGGTATGAAATGTTGGAGTTAAGGGCTGAATTTTCTGTTAAGTAGCATGAGTGTTGGTGGGTGCAGCACCTACCATTTACAGGATTAGCTAATTTTTGTCACGATTATGACTACCAATTTTTTTATTAATTGCTGAATATTAAGTGGTTAGTTACATTAAACTAAAATCTCTCTTCAAAAAATCGTCTTTGAAATTGATTTTTAGTGCCATTTAAAAGTGATTGCTCCACTTTTTTTACTCAGGCCGATCCGCTTCAAATCCGGCACTGATTTCAGCCTCCAAGGCATGACTGCCGCGTTCCCTCTTTTTTGTTAATTTCGCACTTTCATTTTTTAGAGAAATCATGCAAAAAAATTTCTTCTGTTTTTCTTTTTTTGGACAAGGGCTTGCATTTCACCGGGTCTTGGTTTGCACTAAAAATGAATCCGTCATAAAAAGCACAATAACTTATTTTTCAGTCTGTTCTTATGGATTATAACTTTTCTGAAGTCGAAAAAAAATGGCAGGATTACTGGCACGCTCACAAAGTTTACAAAGTTGAGATTGACGCCGCCAAACCAAAGTTCTATGTTTTGGATATGTTTCCGTATCCCTCGGGAGCCGGACTACATGTGGGTCATCCGCTCGGCTATATTGCCTCCGACATCTACGCCCGCTACAAACGCCTGAAGGGCTTCAACGTTTTGCATCCGATGGGCTACGACGCTTACGGACTGCCGGCTGAACAATATGCCATTCAAACCGGTACCCATCCGGCCGTCACCACCGACAAAAACATTGAACGTTACCGTGAGCAGTTGGACAAAATTGGTTTTTCATTCGATTGGGATCGGGAGGTGAGAACCTGCGACCCGGATTACTATAAATGGACGCAATGGACTTTCATTCAACTCTTTAACGCATGGTACAACAAAAAATCCAACAAGGCTGAACCCATTGCTTCGCTCATTGCGTTGTTTGCTGCCGAAGGCAACAGCAGGATTGAAGCCGCTTGTTCCGAAACAGAAACCTTCACTGCCGCCGAATGGAACTCTTTTTCCGAAAAGCAGCAACAAACACTTTTGATGCACTATCGCTTGGCGTATCTTGCTGATACAATGGTGAATTGGTGCCCCGCATTGGGAACGGTGCTGGCCAATGATGAAGTCAGCGAAGGACTTTCCGTTCGCGGTGGACATCCAGTGGAACGCAAATCAATGAAAAACTGGTTGCTACGCATCACCGCATATTCCGACCGTCTGTTGGCCGGCCTCGACTCTTTGGATTGGAGCGATTCCATCAAAGACATCCAACGCAACTGGATTGGCAAATCGGTGGGCGGTTCACTTCAGTTTAAAATCACTGGAAATGAAACCGGAATTGAAGTTTTTACCACCCGTCCCGACACCGTTTTTGGTGCCACCTTTATCGTGCTTGCGCCTGAGTTGGCTTTGGTGAATGAGATCACTACTTCGGCACAACGTGCTGATGTAGAGGCTTATGTTCAACGTACCAAAAACCGCTCGGAACGTGAACGGATGTCGGAAGTAAAAAAAGTAAGCGGCGCTTTCACCGGTGCTTATGCCGTAAATCCCTTCACCAATGCTGAAATTCCCATCTGGATTGCCGATTATGTGTTGATGGGTTATGGCACCGGCGCGATTATGGCCGTTCCGGCGCACGACAGCCGCGACTTTGCCTTTGCACGCCATTTCGATCTGCCTATCGTTCAGGTGATTCAACAAAAAGACGAAACAATGTCGGACACTTCTTCTTGGGAAGAATCCTATGACTCCAAAGAAGGTATCGCCGTAAATTCGGGTTTTATCAACGGACTCGAGGTGAAGCAAGCCATTCACGCTGTAGTGGCCGAAGCCGAAAAACGCGGCATAGGAAAAGCGCGCATCAACTTCCGCCTGCGCGATGCCAATTTTAGCCGTCAACGCTACTGGGGCGAGCCTTTTCCGATTTATTACAAAGATGGTATGCCTTATACCTTGACCGATGATGAGCTTCCGCTTGAGCTACCACCGGTGGACGCTTTTCTGCCCACCGAAACGGGTGAACCACCTTTGGCGAGAGCGCACAACTGGGTCACCAAAGATGGTTATCCATTGGAAACCAATACCATGCCCGGATTTGCCGGATCGAGCGGATATTACCTTCGGTATATGGATGCCAACAATGCAGATGAGTTTTTCTCGAAAGAAGCCATCAACTATTGGCAAAATGTTGACCTCTACATGGGCGGTGCCGAACATGCCACCGGCCACTTGATTTATGCCCGTTTCTGGAATATGTTTCTTTTCGATATCGGTATGGCCGTGAAAGAAGAGCCCTTTCAAAAGCTAATCAACCAAGGTATGATTCAAGGACGGTCCAACTTTGTGTATCGCATCAGCGGAAGCAATAAATACGTGAGTTTTCATCTGAAAAAAGATTTCGATGTGCAGGCCATCCACGTGGATGTGAATATAGTTCATAACGATGTGCTTGATCTGGAAGCTTTTAGACAATGGCAGCCCCAGTTTGCCGATGCCGAATTTATACTCGAAGACGGAAAATACATCTGCGGTTGGGAAGTTGAAAAAATGTCGAAATCGAAATACAATGTTCAAAATCCGGATGATTTGATTCATCGCTATGGCGCCGATACGCTGCGGTTGTATGAAATGTTCCTTGGGCCTCTTGAACAGTCAAAACCCTGGGACATCCAAGGTATTGAAGGTGTTTTTCGGTTCATCAGAAAATTTTGGAGGTTGTTCCACAACGATGAAAATAACTTTCAGCTTTCGAAAGAAGCTCCCAATGAAAAAGAGCTCAAAGTGCTGCACAAAACCATCCGTAAAATTGAGGATGATATTGAGCGCTTTTCTTTCAACACTGCCGTTTCGGCCTTTATGATTTGTGTGAACGAACTCACTGATCTTAAATGCAATAAGCTCCAGATTTTGGAACCTCTTACCATTTTGGTTTCGCCTTACGCGCCCCATTTGGCCGAGGAGCTGTGGCAACTGATGGGTCACAACGAAACTGTTGTTAAGCAAGCTTTTCCGGTTTGCGATCCCAAACATTTGGTAGAAAACAGCTTCGTCTATCCTGTTTCATTCAATGGTAAAACACGTTTCAAAATAGAACTGCCTGCTGATCTGAGTGTTACGGAGATTGAAAAAGCCGTTCTTTCTTCCGAAGAAACATTAAAATGGATTGAAGGCCAACAAATTAAGAAAATGATCGTTGTACCAAAAAGAATCATCAACATTGTGATTTAAATGGTATTGAAACAGATTTCTAGCAATTTGAGCAGTCGTTTTAGACGATTTACGCAGCTATTACTTGTTGTTTTGGTTGTTTTTGGAACCCATGAGTTAAGGGCGCAAACGCGTACTTTTCATCCCAACAATGCCTTTGGCGAAGGGGAGTTTACCAAGTTTAAGGTGTATTACTCCTCTATGCTCACGGGAAATGTAACCGCCGGCGAAGCTACCATCAAGGTGGAAACACCAAAAAGAAGCTTTTACAATAAAGACGTATGGAAAATCACCGGCGAGGGCTACAGTAAAGGTGCATTTAACTGGTTTTTTAAAGTCAGAGACCGTTTCGAATCGTACGTTGACAAACAAGCGATCATCCCTTATCTTTTTGTAAGGCGCACACGCGAAGGAGGTTACGTAAAAGATGATGAGGTATATTTTTATCACGACCGTCAGCAGGCCACCAGCCGCACAGCCACAAAAAAAATCCCTCACAATGTGCATGATTTTGTTTCGGCCCTCTTTTTTATGCGCACCCTCAGCCTCTCAGATTTTAACAAAGACAGCAGCTATTACCTTGATTTTATCCTCGATGATTCGGTGTATGTGAGCAAAATAAAATATGTAGGAACGGAAAACATCACTACCGCTTTGGGGGAGTTTCGTTGTTTGAAGTTTGCGCCTATGCTGGCCACCGGAAAAGTGTTTGCCGATGCCTATCCAATGCACGTTTGGGTGACTGACGATGCCAATCATCTGCCCATTTTAGCCGAAACAAAAGTGGTGGTCGGCAGCGTGAAGATGGAACTCATTGCGTACGAAAAATTGCGTAATCCACTCGTTGCCAGACTTAAAAAACCTGACCAATAGCATTGGCCATAGCGGCCGTTTTAGCCTTCATTGGGTAACTCTGTGGTTCTTCAGGCATAGCTACGCCACCAAGCCCATTTCGCAAGCTGAGCGTATTTTGGCCTGATATTTGTCTAACTTGCAGCCGTAATTCGTTTCATTGTAGTTGAAAACCTATACTATTATGCGTTATTTTCCTTCTTTATTAAAAATCAGCTTAATAGCTATTTTTGTTGTGATTATCAACCCCGGTTTTGTTGCGCCCGATCAACCTGATTCCTACGAAAAACTGTGGAAAGAAGCCCAAAATGCCGCCGAAAAAGGACTGCCCAAAACGGCCTTCGACCTGCTCGAAACCATGCGTACTAAAGCCATTAGCGAAGACAATGGCATTCAACTCATTAGAGCCAACTTATTACAATACAGCTTGATGCAATCCTATGAAGAAGATTATCTCATCAAAGCCATTGCCCATGCCGAAGCACAGCTCGCATTGCTCAAGCGCCCCGAAAAAGAACTGATGCACTCCTTAATTGCCGAAATGTATTGGTTTTATTTTCAACAAAACAGATTTGAAATCCTCAGCCGAGGCGAAATCAAAAGCCAGCCCTCTTCCGACCTCCGCGAATGGGACCTTCGCAGCCTGCGCAACACCATTGCCGACCATTACAGCAAAAGCTTAGCGGCTTTAGGTGTCATGGACAGCATTCCGCTTAGCCGTTATGAGCTGCTGCTGACCGATACACAAAAAGAAGGTTTGCAGCTTCAACCCAGCCTTTTCGACTTTGTAGCCGCCCGCGCCTTAGATTATTACCAAAATAAAGATGCCTCCCTCTCTGAAAACTTTTTACAAAACAGCATCAACAATCCTGATTATTGGTTGCCGGTGGTCAACTTTACAGCCCTCAACTTGCCTCAAACCGATCATCAACAGATTATTTTTCTCGATTTGTTGCAAAAAGTACTTTTGTCAAACATCAAACAAAACCATACCGATGCACTCATTTACAATGAGTTAAAACGATTTTCTTTCCTCAAGGATACTTATTCCGGCCCAGGCCTAACAAATTCACTTTACCAAAACGCTTTAGAAGATTTGCAAAAAACCTTTGCCAATCATCCCGCCATGACTGAAGTGGCTGCCGCGAGAGCCGCTTTTTTGCTCGAAAGCACCGACACGAAAAGTCCCGATTATGCTGCTGCTCTAAACATCTGCGAAGAGGCCATCAAACGCTTTCCCGACAGCCGCGGAAGCAAACAATGCCAAATGATGAAGACCCAAATGCTGACCAAAGAGCTTTCGGCCGAAGTTCAGCGGGTGGAGCTGCCCAACCAAGTCATTGCAGCACGCTTGAGCTACCGCAACATCACCAAACCCTCGTTCCGCATCTTGAAGATAAGCAGCGAAAAGCTTAGTGCATTGATGCAAAACGCAAATCAGGAGGAACAAGCCGCATCGTTTTCCATCATTCCTGCCCTCCATAGTTGGAGTATCGCACTGCCTTTTGAGGCAGATTATAACACACATTCTACCATTATTGATCTGCCCGCGCTGGAAAAAGGATTGTATGTTTTGCTTGTTTCCGATACCAACGATTTCACAGAAAAAAGTATCCTTAGCTTTACCTCATTTCAGGTGAGTGAACTTGCTTTTATCTCACGCAAGCGCGACGAAAAAAATGAATTTTACCTCCTTCATCGCCAGTCGGGAAAGGCCATCAGCAAAGCCAACCTCAGAATTATGGGGCGTGAATATGACTATCGCAGTCAAAAATATGCTGAAAAAGAATTTTTACAACTTGCTTCGGCTCATGACGGCAGCTTCTCTTTCGGACCAGAAGATATCGGCACGTCCAATCAGGCTTTTTTCGTTGAAGCCATGTTCAAAGGCGACACTTTGTACAGCGACAACTATTTTGATGTATATAAAAGAAGAACAGACGAAAGAGAACAAACAAAAACCTGGTTTTTTACCGACAGAGCGATCTACAGACCTGGTCAAGTGGTTTATTTTAAGGGTATTATCTTAAAAAAGAAAGGCCGCCAAGATTGGGATCTCAGTGACAAACAAACAACCAAAGTTCAGTTGTTTGACGTCAACAGTCGGCCATTGACAGCCATCACGCTCACCACCAACGCTTACGGATCGTTTGAAGGAAGTTTCAACATTCCGCAAAACCTGATGAACGGCTCCATGCGCATCAGCAATGAATCGGGCAATAGCAACATTCTTGTTGAAGAATACAAACGACCGACTTTTGAGGTGAAGTTAGAGGCCGACAACAAACAACACCGTTTGAACGAAGCCGTTACCATTCATGGTACAGCCATGGCATTGGCCGGCTATGCCGCCGACAGCATGGCCTACACTTACACCGTGGAGCGTGAAACGGTTTTCCCTTACCGTTCATTCTGGAGAGGCTTTCCACCTCGGGCAGAGAAAAAATTAATGGTTGCCCAAGGCAGTGCTTTCACCAAAAACGACGGAACTTTCACTATCAATTTCGACGCTTTAACTTCTCCTTTAGACAACGATCGCTTCTATCCTGTTTTTGCCTACACCGTTTCGGTGGATGTTACAGATCGCAATGGCGAAACCCGACGCGGAACAACCACCCTCAACTTGAGTAATCGCGCCCTGATTTTGGAAACAAACCTCGATGCAGTCGTGGGTAGTAAAACTATTGACAAGTTTCTGCTCAAAGCACTCAACCTTCAGCAAAAAAGCGTTGAAGCTACCGTAAAAGTGGAGTTTTTTCAGCTTCCTGACAATAACCGGATTACCCGACCTTTGCGCTGGGAACCTACCGACCGCAACTACCACAGCAACGAACATCTGAAAGTGCTTTTCCCTTATGATGATTTTAGCACTCCTAGCCCAGCTCTTGAAAAAGAAAATAAACTGATTTGGAAGGATGAAAAATTTGTGAACGGGAGCAGTAGTTTGTTTCCAAAAAATGTAACCAACTGGCCTGAAGGCAACTATTTATTGCAACTCACTGCTACCGATGCCTTTGGAAAAGAAGTTGTTACAGAGCAAAGTTTTAGCTTCTTAAAAGAGAAAAGCAAAAATATACCTTCCACTGCTTTGGCTTGGTTTCATTTAGACAAAACCACCGCCGAACCCGGCGACACCCTTCATTTTTATGTGGGATCGTCCGAAAAAAACAATCACGTCCGCATCGAAATCAGCTCCGGCGAGCAGCTGTTGAAACAACAATGGATCAAACTCAACAAAAGCCGCAAAACAATTTCCTTCATCGTTGAGGAATCCCATCGCGGTGCCTTGCGTTTTGAAGCCGTTTTCGTGCGTCACAACAGTGTTTTGCACCAATCTTTTGATGTGAATGTACCTTTTTCAAACAAAAAACTCGACATCACCCTCGAAACCAAACGCGACAAACTGTTGCCCGGATCGCAGGAAACCTGGACCATACGCGTAAACAACAATGACCAACAAGGCAAAACGGCCGAGGTACTTGCTGCCATGTATGACGCTTCGTTGGATTTGTTTCAGCCCCATTCCTGGGATTTTAACCTCATCCAAACCCAAAGAACCTACTATCTCTGGAGCTTCGACAATGGTTTTTTAACGACTAAAACCATGAGGTTGTTCTATAACAATCCAATTTATTTTGAAATACAGCCTTTGGTTTTTCCTGCCATCAATTGGCATGGCCTGGGCAACCAAAACTATTACCGATCTTACAACGGTACTATGCCGATGCTGCAGAAGTCGGCGCAAACGGAACATGACGGTCATGTAGAAATGTCGGAGGTGTTGGAGGTCATTGACAACCAAAACGCCGGTAATGCTGAAAAATCGGCCGATGCAGCTCCCTCCTATCTCCGGTCCGATTTTAGGGAAACAGCCTTTTTTTATCCGCAATTAAACACCGACAGCAACGGCCTGCTCAGCTTTTCGTTTAAGCTGCCCGATGCCCTCACCCGCTGGAAGTTGATGTTGTTGACCCACTCCAAAGAACTTCAGTCGGGCCTTAATACCTACGAGTTTGCGGCCTCAAAAGATTTGATGGTCGTGCCCAACCTGCCCCGCTTCTACCGTCAAGGCGATACCGCCTGGATCGCAACGAAGGTGGTAAATACCGGAACGAAAGTGCTTAACGGTATTGTTAGACTCAGCCTTTCTGATGCGTTGACTGCAAAAAAGATTGAACCAAATTTAGCCAACAAACCCTTTATCAACCTTCAGCCCGGACAAAGTCAGGTGCTGAAATGGAAAATTATTGTGGGCGACCAACTTTCGATGCTGGCAGTGAACATCAGCGCCACCTCAGAGACGTTTACTGACAGCGAACAACAATTGTTGCCGGTGCTTCCGTCTGGCACGATCGTCACCGAAAGCATGCCCTTGCACATTGCAGGAAACACCAATAAAACATTTGTTTTCAAGGGCTTAAAAGCCAATCGTCCACTCGAGAAAAACCATCGCTTGCATTTGGAAATGAGTTCCAATCCCGTATGGTATGCCATTCAGGCCTTGCCCTATCTCGAAAACACCGGCAACGAAAGTGTGGACAACATCTTCTACCGTTACTACTCCAACCGATTGGCGACACATTTGGCCAAAACTATTCCCGGCTTGATGACTACCATTGAAAGTTGGAAAAAAGACGGCGGCACTGCCTTACAATCTCCGCTGGAAAACAACGTCTCGCTCAAAGCCGTTAGCCTTCTGGAAACGCCTTGGGTGGCCGATGCTATGAACGAAAACAGACAAAAAAATCAACTCGTTTTGCTGTTTGATGCCAACCGCATGGCCTACGAGCAGCAACAGGCAGTGGATAAACTGCTTCAACGACAACTTCCCGATGGCGGATGGGCTTGGTTTCCGGGGATGCCCGGCAGCAGGTACATCACCCAAAATATTGTTTCGGGTTTTGGAAAACTGAACAGCATCGCACCTAACCGCAACTTACCCAATGCACTTACAGCTTCGATGAACCGCGCCATTCAGTTTCTCGATCAGGAATTGGTGAAAGACTACAAAAAGATGCTCGATAGGAAAGAACTTCCCAATTATCAACTTCATAGCATGCATCTTAACTACCTCTATACCAGATGTTTTTATCCTCAGATTGAACTTAATAAAGACGCTTTTGAAGCCATGCGTTTTCTGCTCGACCACACCGCCTCCGACTGGCAAAAACTCAGTTTATACATGAAAGCCAAAGCGGCGGTTGTTTTGTTTCGCAACGAAAAACAAGCGTTGGCCTTAGATGTTTTGGCCTCCATCAAGGAATTTGCACAGCAAAACGAAGAACTTGGAATCTATTGGATGAGCAACAGAAACACCTACAGCTCAACCTCTTCCATTGAAACCCATACCGCCATCATGGAAGCTTTTGATGAAATTGCACCTGATGTGAAATGGATGGACGGAATGCGCAAATGGCTGTTGACGCAAAAGCAAACCAACAAATGGGAGTCGGGGCGCGCCACCGCCGAAGCAGTGTATGTATTGCTGATGAAAGGAAGCGATTGGCTGACCGACCCACAACCCGTTGAAATAACGATAGGAAATCAAAGACTGGAAAGCCTTACTTCCGAAGCCGGAACCGGATTGCAGAAAAAAGACTGGTTTGAAACCCAAATTGACAGCAGTCTTGTCACCATCGAGGTCAACAATCCCAACAAAATAATGGCTTGGGGATCGGTCTTTCGGCAGTACAGCGTTCCTATGGATCAAATCAAGGCCAGCACTACCCAGCTCAGCGTTCGCCGCGAACTGTATCTCGAAAAAGCCGGTCCTCAAGGCAACCAACTCATTCCATTGCCCAACGCCCAACTCCAAGTGGGCGACAGAATCAGGGTACGTTTGGTTCTTGAAGCCGACCGCGATATGGAATTTATTCATCTCAAAGACTTTAGGGCAGCGGCTTTTGAACCAATAACTACCCTTTCGGGCTATCATTTCGATTTCGGGTTGGGCACTTATCAAACCACGAGAGATGCTTCCACCGATTTCTTTTTCGACCTTGTTCCCAAAGGGAAATACATACTCGAATACAGCCTCACAGCCATGCAAAGCGGATCTTTTACACATGGTTACGCCTTGATTCAAAGTTTTTACGCCCCTGAATTTTCCAGCCATTCCGATGGGATAAGAATAGAAATTAAATAACAGCAAAACAGCAAAAAGTTGGAAAGCAAATGACACAAAAAGCAACCTTTCCTTCCACGAAAAGCGTACCTTTGCGCACAAATATAGCATTGAAACAGCATGGAGAAACATAAAAACGCTGAAGATAGAATTAGAGTAGGTATCACACATGGCGACATCAATGGCGTTGGTTATGAAGTAATTATAAAAGCACTGAATGACAGTAGGGTCATAGAATTGTTTACGCCGGTGATTTATGGTCATTCGCGCGTGGCCTCTTTTTACAAAAAAAACCTCAACGCCTTAGAGTTGAATTTCAACTTGGTGAAAGATGCATCCCAAGTGCATCCCAAGCGGTGCAACATTATCAATTGCACTGAAAACGACTTACTGATTGAAGTTGGGAAAAGCACAGCAATTGCCGGTGAAGCCGCCTACCAAGCCTTAGAGATGGCAGTAAACGATCTAAAAAACAACGAAATTGATGTGCTCGTTACAGCACCCATCAACAAGCAGAACATCCAATCCCACCAGTTCGATTTTCCGGGACATACCGAATACCTTGCACAGCGCTTTGGCGATGCCGAACCCCTGATGCTAATGGTGTGGAACCAACTGCGCGTGGGAACAATCACGGGTCATGTGCCTTTAGAAAAAGTTCCGCAACTCATTACTGCTGAGCTGATTTTTAAAAAACTTGACATCCTCAACAAAAGCCTTCAACAAGATTTTGGTATCATTAAGCCAAAGATTGCCGTCCTTGGACTCAATCCTCACGCCGGTGATGGTGGTCTTTTAGGTGATGAAGAGCAAAAAATCATTCTTCCGGCCCTTGCCAAAGCCCGTGGCGAAAAAGATATTTTGGCCTTCGGGCCTTTTCCGGCTGATGGCTTTTTCGGCTCGGGTAGCTGGAAACAGTATGATGGCGTGCTGGCCATGTACCACGATCAAGGATTGGCTCCTTTTAAAAGCCTTGCTTTTGAAGGCGGTGTCAACTTCACTGCCGGACTGCCCATCGTGAGAACTTCGCCTGCGCATGGCACTGCTTACGACATTGCCGGAAAAAACAAAGCCGGTGAAGATGCATTCCGACAAGCCATTTATCTCGCTATTGATGTGATTCGCAACAGATGGCAGCACCAAGAACTCACCTCCAATCCACTTCTAAAAGCCAACATATAAAACTATCGAACCCATGGTGCTTTCAAAGCCCTACTCCCTCACTAAAGTTGTCAACATCCTCAATGCCCGCCTCTACCAAGAAAAAAACAAAGAGGCTTATATCAGTCATTTGTTACTTGACAGTCGCCAACTGACCAATCCTTCCGAAACACTTTTTTTTGCCATCAAAACAAAAAAAAATGATGGTCACCATTATATTTCGACTCTAGTAGAACAAGGTGTGCGCCATTTTGTGGTGACCCGTTTGCCCGAAAACTTAGGTGAAATGCCTGAAGAAACAAGTTTTTTACTTGTTCAGGATTGCCTTGCTGCCCTGCAAAAACTGGCTGCCTTTCACAGAAAATCATTTGATGGGCCGGTGATCGGCGTTACCGGAAGCAACGGGAAAACCATCGTCAAAGAGTGGCTGCATCAGCTGCTCAGCTTTGATTGGTCAGTGATACGCAGTCCGAAAAGTTATAATTCACAAATTGGGGTTCCACTTTCGGTTTGGCAGATTGAACCCGAGCATCAACTGGCTATTTTTGAGGCCGGCATCTCCGAACCGGGAGAGATGTCGCATCTGCAACAAATGATTCAGCCAACCATTGGAATATTTACCAATATCGGCCCTGCCCATGGCGAAAACTTCATCAGGATACAGCAAAAAGTAGGAGAAAAACTCAAACTTTTTACCAAAGTGGAAACTCTTATTTATTGTAGTGACCACCCTGAGGTGCAAGAAGGCATCATTAGATCGCAACTGCTTCACTCGATCAAATCATTTACTTGGAGCAGGAAAAACGATGCCAACCTGCGCATCATCGAGATAGAAAAAACCGCGCATCAAAGCACCATTAAGGCTGAATATCAATCACTAATATGGGAATTTTCTATTCCTTTTACCGATGATGCTTCGGTTGAAAACGCCATCCATTGCGCCTGTGTGCTGCTGCTGTTGAACGTTAAAACGGTTCAGATTGCCCATCGCATGACCGTGTTAACGCCTGTGGCCATGCGCCTCGAGCTGAAAGAAGGAATGAACAACTGCACCCTGATCAACGACAGTTATAACAGCGACATTCATTCGCTGTCTATCGCCCTCGATTTTTTGAAACAGCAAAACCAGCACCAAACTAAAACCGTTATCCTTTCCGACATTCTGGAAAGTGGTACCAACGAGGCCGATCTTTACGAGCAAGTGGCGCTTCTAATGGAACTTAAAGGTGTTCATAAATTAATTGGCATCGGTCCGGCATTGATGCGACAAGCCGGAAAATTTAAAATGGAGAAGACCTTTTATGCTTCTACCGACGATTTTTTGGCGGCCATCACCACAGGCGATTTCCAAAGCAGTTCTATTCTCATCAAAGGTGCCCGTGTATTTGGATTTGAACGTATCAGCCAGCTACTACAACAAAAGGCGCACGAAACCATCCTCGAAATCAACCTCAACAACTTGGTTTCTAACCTCAACCATTACAAAAGCTTGCTCCACGAAGGAGTAAAAATCATGGTGATGGTAAAGGCATTTAGCTATGGAAGTGGAGGTTACGAAATTGCCAACGTGCTCCAGTTTCATCATGTGGATTACCTGACGGTAGCCTACGCCGACGAAGGCGTTGAGTTGCGTAAAGCCGGCATCCACATTCCTATTATGGTGATGAGCCCCGAGGAACATAGTTTTGATGCCATGCTGCATTATGACCTTGAGCCAGAAATTTTTAGTTTTAGGGTGCTAGGGTTGTTAGAAGAAGCCATCAAACGCATTGACAGAACCCGTCAAAAGGTGAAAGTGCATATTAAAATTGACACCGGAATGCGGCGCTTGGGGTTCAGCAACGATGAGTTATCGCAACTCGCCGATCGTCTCAAAGAGAATCCTTTGATACAGGTGCAATCGGTGTTTTCGCATCTCGCTGCAAGTGAAACCGCTGAGCATGATACATTTACACAGCAACAATTGAGCACTTTTGAGCAAGGTTGTCATTTGCTTCGGCAGCGGCTCGAAACCACCTTCGATCGGCACATCCTCAACTCGGCAGGCATCGTTCGCTTTCCCGAAGCCCATTTTGACATGGTGCGTCTGGGCATCGGAATTTATGGCGTGGCATCGGGCGGTTGGGAGCACGAAAAACTTTTGCCCGTGCTTGCCCTCCAATCGAGTTTAAGCCAAACGAGGTTAGTGAAAAAAGGCGAAAGCGTGGGCTACAACCGACGAACAGTGGTAGAACACGACACCAAAGTGGGCATTGTGCCCATTGGTTATGCCGATGGCCTGCCACGGTTGCTGTCCAACGGAAAAGGAGTTCTTTTTGTGAACAATCAGCCAGTAAAAATTGTCGGTGATGTGTGCATGGACATGTGTATGGTTGACCTTACCAACATCAATGCCGAGGAAGGCGATACGGTGATTGTTTTCGATGACCAACATTCGCTTAACGCTTTTGCCACTGCTGCACAAACCATTCCTTATGAGATACTTACCCGCATTTCGCGAAGGGTAAAAAGGGTTTATTATCAGGAATAAAAAGACTTTGTAAGAGCTTTTTGTTTCAAAAGATCGTCCTATAAACGGTCAAAAGCACCATTTCTTGGCAAAAGAAAGCGTGTGCATCAACCTCACAAAAAAACTATCTTTACGCCTTCAAAAAAAAAAGCGCTATGCTGCGTCGAATCGCCGCCTTGTTTTTGGTATTGATAGCTGTTGCTGCCACCGCAAAAGACGCCTCAGAGTATGAACTGCGCCTTCCAAAAGTAATCATGCGTGGTGTGCAACAAGACATTGTGATTGAAATGAAAGCCGAAAGTCCAGAAAAAGCGGCTGCATCAAAAGTTATTGAGCTTAATGGCAAGCCTTTGACGATTTTTTTTCAACACCGCACCGCCACATTTACCTACAATTTTCCAAAAGAAGAACTTTTGCGCATCGAAGCGTATGATTTTAGCTGGGAGCAGCACGTAAACCCCATCCCACTGTGGATGTCGGTGCTTCCACCCTTGGTAGCCATCGCGCTGGCTTTGCTGTTGAAAGAGGTGTTTACGGCCCTTTTTGTAGGGATTTTAGTTGGAACAACCATCATGTATTCCTTTCAAGGATTGGGGTTTTTCATGGCATTGGGCAAAGGTTTTCTGGCAGTGGTTGACACCTATGTGATGGATTCACTGCTCGATAGGGGTCATTTATCTATCATCGTTTTTTCTATGGTTATCGGTGGGATGGTGCAACTTATTTCGGCCAATGGCGGGATGATGGGCGTGGTAAACAGACTCAGCAAGCTGGCACGTACACCGCGGTCGGGCCAACTCGTTACCTGGCTGCTTGGGGTAGTGATCTTTTTTGATGATTATGCCAATACGCTCGTTGTTGGAAACACCATGCAACCTGTGGTGGATCGGCTGAAAGTTTCGCGCGCCAAACTGGCTTATATTGTGGATTCGACAGCTGCTCCCGTTGCCGCCATTGCCTTTGTAACCACTTGGATTGGTGCAGAGTTAAGCTATATTCAGGCGGGCTTGGATGTGATCGGCCTCGATCAATCGGCATACACTGTTTTTCTCAACTCATTGGCTTACAGCTTTTATCCTATCCTCACACTTATTTTCGTTGTGATGCTCATTTGGCAAAAACGCGAATATGGCCCAATGCTAAAAGCCGAAACCATTGCCCGTTGCAGCACCGATCAACTCGATGAGGACGGTTCGGGCAAAACAAAAAACACTTCAAACGACTTCATTACCGGGGGTAAAAAACCTCGGGCTATCAATGCTATTTTGCCGGTTGCTGTGATCATTTTTGGCACTTTGGCCGGATTAATTTACACCGGCTGGGACAGCACCATTTGGCACAACGAACAACTATCGGCCACCACCCGCATTTCAGAAATTATTGGCCGCAGCAATTCCTATGCTGCATTGTTGTGGTCGTCCATCAGCGCACTTGTGGTGGCAATTGTTCTGACCCTTTCGCAAAGACTTCTGAAACTTAGTGAAGCTATGGAAACTATCATCGAAGGATTCAGGATCATGCTTACCGCCATCGTTATATTGACCTTAGCTTGGTCTGTGGCTTTGGTTACAGATCATTTACATACTGCTGATTTTATTGCCGCAAGCCTGTTGAAAATTTCGTTTTCACCCTATCTGATACCTGCTTTCACCTTTGTGTTGGCAGCATTGGTGGCCTTCTCCACCGGCACCTCATGGGGAACGATGGCTATTTTATATCCTTTGATATTGCCATCATCATGGCTGCTGACCACCTCGGCAAGCTTTGAACACGATCAAACGCTTACCATTTTCTACAGCGTTGTTTCATCGGTGTTGTCGGGAGCCATTTTGGGCGATCACGTTTCGCCTATCAGCGACACTACCATTCTGAGCTCCATCTCCAGCGGATGCAACCACATCGAACACGTTCGTACTCAAATGCCTTATGCGCTAACAGTGGGTGTTGTAGCCATCTTTTTTGGTACAATCCCTGCTGCTTATGGCGTTCCTTCCTGGATTTTGATGTTGGTTTCTGTTGCTGTGTTGTGGGGATTGTTACGTATCCTTGGTAAAAAAATTATCCTCCTCGAAAAAGCAGGCAGTGAATAATCAAACTTAAACACTTTATAATGAATTGGATAGAAGTAACCGCCTTAGTTGTTTCAGGCACCATTGTAGGTTTTATCAACACCCTTGCAGGCGGTGGAACAGTCATTTCCCTTTCATTGTTTCTGTTTTTGGGACTTCCTATTGATGTGGCCAATGGCACCAACCGCATCGCCATTGTGTTACAAAATTTGACGTCGGTAGGCATGTTCCGTAGAAAAAAGGTTTTAGAGTTTCGAAAAGCAAGCTGGTTGGCCCTTCCGGCAGTGGCAGGCTCGGTGTTGGGAGCGCAAATTGCCGTTGACGTAAATAAAGTGGTCATCGAAAGGGCTTTTGCGGTTATCTTGCTGATGATGATTGCTTTTATGTTGGTAAAACCCTCTTCCTATCTTCATGGCAACACCGAAAAACAAGGTCGGCCGATCAGTATCTTTCAGGTCATCGTTTTTTTCCTCATCGGGATTTATGGAGGATTTATACAAGTAGGCATCGGCTACTTTTTGCTTGCTGCCTTGGTGATGGGTGCAGGTTATGATTTAGTGAAGGCCAACGCCATAAAAGTTTGGATTGTTTTGCTGTATTCACCTTTTGCCCTCACCATCTTTATCCTAAATGGAGCGGTCAACTGGCAATTCGGATTGGTTCACGGCATCGGCAACATCATGGGTGCATTGGTGGCTTCGCAATTTGCAGTGGCTAAAGGTGTTGGATTTGTAAAATGGGTGATTATTGTGGTGATTATCATAACCTCGGCACAGCTTTTTGGTTTGTACGATTTCAATGCTTTGGTGGGGTATTTTCTTCCTCAAAGACAATGACACCGGCTTTAGAACACATATGAAATAAATCTTCCGCTTTTTAATTTATAAGAAATATTTTTTTAATATCAGAATATCAACATTTTATGATCCCATTTCATTTTATTTCGATTTTACGTCCCCTTGTGGCGACCTTCCTATTATTTTCTTTTTTGCATGTTTCAGGTCAAACGACAAACGAAAGCCCAAAAAAACCCGATTATGCTTTGGTAATTCATGGCGGAGCGGGTGCCATGGAACGTTCGGGAATGACACCTGAGGCTGAGGCTGCCTATCGCGATGGCTTGATGAAAGCACTCTTAGCCGGTGAGGAAGTGTTAAAAAATGGTGGAACCAGCATTGATGCTGTCATCGCTTCCATCATATTGATGGAAGACAACCCGCTTTTCAATGCCGGAAGAGGAGCTGTTTACAACGAAAACGGTGAAATAGCTCACGATGCCAGCATCATGGAAGGAAAAGAAGGACATGCCGGTGCTGTGGGAGCTACCCACATCATCCGCAATCCGATTACCGCTGCTAAGGCAGTAATGGACGATGGCCGACATGTGTTTTTGGTAGGTTCAGGAGCCGAAAAATTCGCCATCTCAGCCGGCATTGATACAGTATCGCCGGCCTATTTTTTTACCCAAAGCCGTTGGAGCAATTACGAAAAAACCAAAAAGACACACTTAGAACGTGAGTTTCCACTCGATTCAAAAGGCACGGTAGGGGCAGTAGCCCTCGACCAAGATGGAAATCTGGCCGCCGGAACTTCTACAGGCGGGATGCACTACAAACGTGAAGGACGCCTTGGTGATTCACCCGTGATTGGTGCAGGCACTTGGGCCGACAACCAAAGCTGTGCAGTTTCTGCCACCGGACATGGCGAGTTTTTTATTCGCATTGCTGTTGCACATGATCTTCACGCCCGCATGGTTTACGCCGGACAAACATTACAACAAGCTGCCAATGTACTTGTTATGAATAAACTCAAACAACTCGATGCAGGCGGAGGCCTCATTGCTTTGGACAAGAATGGAAACATTGCCATGCCGTTCAACACTTCGGGGATGTTTAGAGCCTCGGTGAAGGCAGGTCAGGCTCCTTTTGTTGCCATTTATGCCGAAGAGGAATCAGAATAAGTGCTACAAAAAAAAAGCTACCCTTTAACTTGCGTAAAGGATAGCTTTTCAATTGTATTTTAAATACGTTTAAATGCCTTCGAGGATGGCTTTTACACCCGGCAGCTCTTTACCTTCGATGTATTCGAGCATGGCGCCGCCACCGGTTGACACATAGCTTACCTTGTCAGCAAGATCGTATTTGTTCACAGCAGCCACCGAGTCGCCGCCACCCACAAGTGAATAAGCGCCGCTGGAAGTAGCTTTGGCAATGGCAAGCGCGATATCGCGTGTTCCTGCAGCAAAATTCACAAATTCAAAAACTCCCATTGGTCCATTCCAAAGGATGGTATGTGAATTGAGAATCACTTCGGTGAAGGTTTTAATAGATTCATTTCCAATGTCTAAACCCATCCAACCATCGGGGATGCTGTTGGCTGCGCAAGCCTTCTGTTGCGCTTCATTGCTAAAGCTATCGGCGATAAGCGCATCGGTAGGAATCAATAAGTTCACACCTTTGGCTTTGGCTTTTTCAATGGCTGCTAATGCTGTTTCAAGAAGATCTTCCTCAACGAGTGAGTTGCCCACTTTTCCGCCCAAAGCTTTGATGAAAGTAAACATCATTCCGCCACCAATGATGAGGTTATCCACCTTATCAATCAAGTTGTTGATAATTTCAATTTTGCCCGATACTTTTGCACCACCTAAAACAGCAGTGAAAGGCCGCTTGGCATGTTTGGTCACTTTTTCGAGACTGGCAACCTCATCTTGCATCAGGTAGCCAAAAAGACTTGCACCGGGGAAGAAACGAGCAATAATAGCCGTTGAGGCATGGGCGCGGTGAGCGGTACCAAAGGCGTCGTTCACATACACATCGGCCAGCAAGGCTAATTTTTTGGCAAAATTTTCATCGCCTTTGGTTTCTTCTTTATAAAACCGCAAGTTTTCCAGCAGAAGTACCTCACCCGGTTTGAGGGCAGCGGCTTTGGTATTGGCCTCTTCGCCAATGCAATCGTTGGCAAACTGCACTTTCAAACCCAATTTGGATTCAAGGTCTTTCAACAGATGACGCAAAGAATATTTGTCGTCCGGACCATCTTTTGGCCTTCCAAAATGCGACATTAAAATGACCGAGCCACCCGAAGAAAGAATCTTCTTGATGGTAGGAATAGCAGCCCGGATGCGGGTGTCATCGGTAATTTGAAATTTGTCGTTCAATGGTACGTTAAAGTCCACACGCACAATCACGCGTTTGTCTTTAAGATTGTACTGATCAATGTTTTTCATGTTTCTAATTTTTTTGATTTAAATAATATTTCGTGAATATAACTGCATGAGGTTGTAAGCAAATGTTGTTTTTTCCGGGATTCCAAAGATAGACTTTGACGCGGGTATTGATAGGCATTTGCTCGGGAAGGCCAACAAACACCTTGATGGGTGTTGTTGGTTTGGAGGAGTAAAAAACAGACAAAGGTCGGCTGTCGTAGAAGCTAAAACCTGCATCATCTTTGGCGTCAACCACCAAGTTGAGGCCATCCAACGATGTTTGATCAGCAAAGACATCGGCCTGAAAAAGGAGGGCAGTCACCGCGTGTGGTTCGCCGTCGAGAAGCGTGTCTTTGATGTTGAGAAAAGCTGTTTCTTGATCCAAACACAGCTGAGTGGAATCAGTTATAAGACTATAATTGTTTGTTAAACTGTTGATTAAAAGCAAGTTCAACCATGTTTGAGCGTTGGGAGTTTGGTTGTATTTATACAAGCCGATTTTTCCGTTGTTGGCCACAGACTGTAGATTATTGGTGAGTTCGGGAAGGTTGCGCAACACATCGCTTCCTAGGCTTCGGTTTTGAATCACCACAAAATCAAAAGGAAGTTCGAGCGCCTTCTTTAGTTTTTCGGGCGAGGTTTCAATCACCGTGAAGCCTTCGCGATCCATCAACAATAGTGGGATATTGCTGCTGTATGCATCAAGTACCAGTACTTTTGCATCGCGACCGAGGCCGTTTTCAGAAAGAAAAGCATCACTGCCAAGAAAGTTCAAGCGCGTAGCCTCAACCAAATCCCAGCTATGAGAGGTGTAACGTTCATGTTGTTTCTGATAAGAAGCCCATAACATCGCCGGTGCAAAAACAAGCAATGCAATAGCCAAGAGGATTTGTTGCCGCCTATGGTGTAACTCCACAGCCGAAAAAACAACTGCCGTGAGCAAAACAAGAGGCAAAAACAAACTATCCAGAAAATAATAATCGTGCATGGGAAACTGCTTTGCCATTGCAAATGAATACAACAATCCGGCACCAAGGTTAAGAATAGCAATCAAAAAAAGTTGCAGGCGATAGCCTTTAAATATTTTTTTTCGCAGCAAAAAAAGCATCACCGGAACCATCAACAAGAGCACGTATTGTGATAAACTCCAATAAGAAAGACTCCAGTTTTTCCATGCAACACCCATCAGATCAATCCATTCGCTCAATGATGCGGCAGGCATCAACCGGCTGTTAAACATCGAACCATATTGTTGTTGCAAAAGTTTATCATGATAACTGAACAGGGCTATGACGGTTAAATGCAGCATTATCAGCAAGTATTCTTGAATTTTTTGCCGCTTAAAACCCGTGAACCCCAAATGTACCACAATCAACGCCAACAAAGGCATTAAAAACGGCGGACGAATGAGGGTGGCAAGGCTAAGCAAGAGCAAGGATAGAAGTAGTTGATTGGGTTTGGTATCACGCAAAAACTGGGCATAAAAATAAAAAGCTGCCCATGATAGCGCAAGCGAGACAATGGAAGGAATAAACGCATTCAGATAGTAAGTGAAAACAGGCGCTGAAAAAACCATCAAAACGGTGAGCATTGAAAGGCTGAAAACACCACCCATTGTTCGCATAAAACGAAATAAAAAATACAAGCCCATTCCTCCGCTTATAAGCACAATCAAACGCAGCACCCAAGGCTGGCGGACAGTCGTAATTTTCATGACAATGGCAGCCAAATACTCGGGCAAAGGCAGTGCTGCACTGGTTATACCGGTGAAAACAGCAATTCCGTTTTGAGGTGGATATTCAGGATAAAGATTCAAGGTAGCCGGTCGAAAAAAATCAAGGCCGTTGTTTAAATAGCCGATAGTTAGCGCGTAACGATCGCCCTGCGACCAAGCATGAACATGCGAGGGAAAGGAGAAAAAATGATCTTGGAAAAAAAATCCACCGGTGAGGAGTAGCACGACGACAACCAACAGGCCTTCAACCGGAATAAAATTACTGGATTTTTTTTTGCCCATACCACCTCCTTTAACAGCCCTACAAAAGTACGAAATCTATGCAGTGCAGACCGTTAACCCACAAAAAACACTATCAAAACCAACTCAATCGTTTGCAGTCGAAGCCGGAGTTGGAGCTTTAGGCATTTCTGTTTGGCCAAGTGCTGGAGCCTGCATCAATCCCAGCTCTTTGAGGGCTTTTTTACGTACAATCAAGCGCACAGCACGCGGCACAATGGTAAAATCTAAAGGCGAGCTGCCGAGTGATTCACCATCTGTTTCCAAATAAATAGAATGACGAGGAGTGGAGGTAATATTGATTTTCTTTCCTGTAAAGGTATCCACCTCAGGCATGTGAATGAAAGAGCCATCAAACAGCTTTTTGATATTTCTGATGACCCTAAGCTTTGTAGTCCGTCGGATCACCGTTACATCGAAAAGCCCATCATCGGGGATGGCGTTGGGAAGCTGTTTCATGCCTCCACCGTTGAACTTGCAAATGCCGATGCTCATGCTGAACACCTTATCGTTCACCACTTCCCGATCGTCAATAATAATACTGAGTTGCACCAGCTGGTATTGAAACAAACCCGTGACCAGATTGACCAAATATGAAAATTTACCTCCTTTGCCTTGCGCCTTCAATCGGTTGGTTTTTTTTGCCACAAAAGCATCATAGCCCATACCGGCCATATTGATGAAATAGCGGCTCTTATCTTCAGTTTCGTAACTGTATTTCACCTTTCCTACATCTTGCAGAAAAGTTCTTTCATTTTTGATGATCTTGATGGCTTTTTCATAATCCATGGGAAATTGGTACATCCGTCCCCAATCGTTTCCGGTACCTATAGTAATCATTCCCAGGGTGATATCTGTTGTAGCAAAACGGGTTTGTTGAAAAATTCCGTTCACCACCTCGTTGAGTGTGCCATCGCCACCTACGGCGATTATTTTTTTAAACCCTAAGTCGTTTACCATGTTTCGAGTAATCTCGATGGCATGAAAAGGCCGTTCGGTCAGCACGCTTAAAAACGAAAAACCCTGTTGAAGAAGCATCTCTTTCACTTTGGGCCAATCTTTTTCGCATTTGCCGGTTCCCGCTTTGGGATTAACGACAACCAGCCATTTATCGGTTTCCTTCATCTGTGTGTTGTGTTGTGATTGTGTGTGCCATTTTAGATTGTTCGGCCACTGTGTTCCTTTTTTGATCGTTTGTTTCTGCTTCAAAAGCTTTACTAAAAAGCAATTCCCAAAGCATGAAAACAAACAAAAGGATGCAAGGTAAAACTTTTATTGCGAATGGTTTGATAATATTTTCCCGGATTGCTGACGGGAAGAGGTCTGTTGATGATAACCCTGTGAATACGAACACTATAGCTAACATACTTATGCGTAAAACAGTCCGTGGCGATTGTAAAAACCATAAGGCCGCACCAGCCATAGCAATAATAAAAGTAGGCGATTCGGTTTTGTGATTAAAAAGCACGATCCAAACCAAAATCATGGCAAAGTACGCTATTCGCCACGAACCAATGGCGTAATGCGAGCTGCGAATCAAGGGCAAAAAAAGCAAAATAAGTCCTAAACCCAGCCAAATTACATTGTTCATTCTTATGTCGAGACTTCGTTCAAAAAAAGCCATGATGGAATAATTCAATTCGTGGGCGGTGTCATGGGCCAAAAGCTTCATCCACTCGGCATAGTGCTGCCAAAGCCCGTCAAAACCTACAAATAGTGCAGGCCCGATGCTAATGAGCGTTCCAAAAAGCAAGCCCCACGCAACAATTTGCTTTTTTCTCGGTTGAAAAAACTGCATAAAAGCCACTCCGATGGCAAATATTTTAATGCTGAAACCCAAGGTAATGGCCAATGCTGCTGACCGGCTTTTGTGTTTTTCAATCATTCCGAAAGCCAGCATCATCAGCCCGAGCATCAAGCCGTTGCTTTGTGCATTCTGCACTGAAGTGAGCATTTCGATCAAGATAAAAAGGGCAAAAAACCAACGTTCTTTGGTGCTTAAAGTAAAGTATTTCAAAGCTAAAACAGGCAATAAAGCGTTGATGAGGTTCCAAATCAGCACACCAATCCATCGCGGTAAAATCCAAAATGGGCCCATCAACAAGGCAAACGAAGGTGAGTATTTAAACAAGTCAAAATATTGTTCGGGATAGGCCACATACAAACTCTGTCCATTCATCAAATGATTAAAAGAGTAGCGAAAGATATCATAGTTGTTAAAGGCGTTTTCGGTAAACAAAAGCTTATGAAAAGTTGCCAAAGTAAACATAATGAGATACATCCACACGATGTTGCACGACGAAAAAACCTCTTCAAAATTGATTTTAGTTTTTTTCGGCATGGTTCAATCGGTTGATGTGGACCAAGCGGGTATATTTCCACCAAGTTTCGAGCGCGCTGATTTTGCAGATAACAAAGCCTTTTCTGCCATCCAAAAAACCGGCTTTCACGATGTAGTTTCTGATAAACTTTGCCGAGGTTTTGATGGCAGCCAAAAGATAAGACGAACGTTTTCCTTTTACTGATAAGGCTTTAGCGGCGATGGTAGCAAAGCGGTCGGCTTGTCGGTAATGCTCCTCAACGTTGTAATAGCTGAAATGCAACAAATCGCCCTTGAGGTGGATAATTTTTTCGTTTTGCGAAAGTGGAAACACACGGTCGTGAGGATTTTGGCCACCGAGATAGACTTTCGACCGATGAAACAAGCGGAGCTTTTGATCGGGATACCAACCGCAGTGGTAAATCCATTGTCCAAAATAATTGGTCAATCGGTTGAAAGTGTAGCAATGTGCCGAAAAGTTTTTCTCTTTCTCCCGCTCGATGCTTTGCTTTAGTGTTTCGGAAAGGGCTTCATCGGCATCGAGCACCAACACAAAGTCATGGCTGCATCGTTCGATGGCATGTTGCTTTTGCTCAATATACCCTTTAAAGGCCTGAGGTTCAAACCGTGCTCCAAACGACAAGCAAATGGCCTCGGTTTGGTCGGTTGAAAAGGAATCAATCACCACAATTTCATCGGCAAGGCCGGCCACCGACTGGAGGCATCTGCCAATATTTCTTTCCTCGTTTAAAGTGATTACCGCAACCGATAGCTTTTCCATACACACATTCAAGCGGCCAAAATTAAGAAAATATACGCTCTACCGGCGAGTAAGCACATGCACTTATATCCATCTTTTTCATCAAATTGAACCTCAATACAACGATGTTGTAAATCAAAAATAAAAAAAACAATACTTTTGAAAATCCAACTCTCGATAAAACACAAGCTTATGTTGCTATTTATTGCCGATACTTTAACCGAAAGCATTTCGTGGATTGCAGCCGGCGTTGCCCTTCTGTTGGCTGTTTTACTCATTCTAATGTTATGGATACATCGCAAAAACACTTACGAGCGAATCACAAAAATGGAAGAAAAAATGCAGGAGCATGACGAAATACTGTATCGACAAATGGAGATGGCCAACGAAAAATTTAAAACCGCCCTTCAAATTCATTTATCGGAAATGACCAACCGAATGGCCAAAAACGAAGACCTTACCAACCGAATGATCAACCAAATGGAGGATTTGAAAGACTTGCTGTTAAACGAAGATTCACCTCCTCCCAAGGCTTAATTTTATTTCAAGAATCGGCATTGCGCTGCTAAAACGGTGCTTCAGGAATCAACACCCAACAAATAAGGTAAGCCAACAAACCAGCTCCACCCAGCGCGGTAAAAAGCACCCAACCAATGCGCACCAAGGTTGGATCGAGGTTCATATATTCTGCAAAGCCATAACAAACGCCTCCCAACATTCTGTTGGAACGTGAGCGGTAAAGTTTCTTTACTGTGTTCATAGTTTTTGGGGATTTAGGTTTGAAAACAAAATGATGAAACAAGCAATAACTGACATAAAATTCGGTTTTTGGCGGCTGTAATTTTCAAAGAAAACTATTTTTTTCAGATGCCAAATCTATCTTCAACTGATTTCCAAATCAACAACATACATCCCATCATCAAAAAGGTTGCCGGTGATTATGTTGCTTAAAAAAGAAAGTAAAAATACACAAATAGCGCATAAATAGTACCTTCGCTGTTAAAAAAAACCATCTTTTGATTCCGGCATATACCATAGCAAGCATCCTTGAAGCCTCTCGCATTGAAGAGGTTGTGGGCGAATTTGTAAGTTTGAAACGGCGTGGCAGCAACATGATTGGGTTGTGTCCATTTCATCAAGAAAAAACACCTTCGTTCAGTGTTTCGCCTGGGCGCGGAATTTTTAAATGCTTCGGCTGTGGAAAAGGCGGCGACTCGGCCAAGTTTCTGATGGAGCACGAGCACCTGAGTTATCCGGAAGCTCTGAAATATTTGGCGCGCAAGTACCAAATCGAAGTTGAAGAAGAAGAGCAATCGCCCGAAGCTATTGCCGCCCTCAACGAACGCGAACGGATGTTCAATGCCAACACCTTTGCGCAGCAATATTTTTCCAACACCCTATTCGAAAGCAACGAAGGGCGCAACATTGGTTTGTCCTATTTCAAAGAGCGTGATTTCCGTGAGGCGACCATCAAAAAATTTCAGTTGGGATACAGTCCCGACCACAAAGATGCTTTTTCGGTTCATGCCAAAAAAAATGGTTATAGTCCTGATATTCTGCTAAAAACAGGCTTATCCGTTGGTTCGGATGAAAGGCTCTACGACCGCTTTCAAGGAAGGGTCATCTTTCCTATTCACAACCTTACCGGAAAAGTAATTGGTTTTGGAGGTCGTATTTTAAGCAGCGACAAAACCAAAGCCAAATACCTCAACTCGCCCGAGTCGGAGGTGTACACCAAAAGCAAAACCCTTTACGGTATCTTTTTTGCCAAAAACGCCATCATCAAAGCCGACAACTGCCTGTTGGTGGAGGGCTACACTGATGTGATTTCGATGCACCAAGCCGGGATAGAAAACGTGGTAGCCAGCTCGGGCACTTCGCTTACCGTGGACCAAATCAGGCTGATACGTCGCTACACCAACAACATCACCATACTCTATGATGGCGATAAAGCCGGCATCAGCGCATCACTCCGTGGAACCGACATGATTCTCGAAGAGGGAATGAACGTGCGCGTGCTTCTTTTTCCTGATGGAGACGACCCCGATAGTTTTGTTAGAAAAAACCGCAGCAGCGATGTAGAAAACCATATCCGCAATGGCGCTAAAGATTTCATCAGCTTTAAAACCGAACTCCTGCTCGAAACATCGGGTAATGATCCTATAAAAAAAGCCGGGCTGATCAAGGAAATCGTTCATACCATTTCGCTCATTCCCGAACCTATTTACAGAGCGGTTTATGTAAAAGAGTGTAGCCGATTGCTCGATGTGGAAGAGCAAACGCTTATGAATGAGCTGAATAAACTGTTACGACAAAAATTTAAGTCCAAAACCAACGTCGAGCTGCCGGAACCCACATCTGAAACACCATCACAGGCCGAGGCGGCTTCCAACCCAGTAACCTACAGCCCTGGATACTTCCAAGAGCGAGAATTGGTGAAAATCCTTCTACAATACGGCAACCTGCCCATCACCCATGAAATCATAGACGAAACAGGCTTTCCGGCTACGTTTACCGAAACGGTGGCAAGGTTCATCACCGACGATTTGATGAACGACGATCTGTGGTTTGCATTTCCCACCCACCGAAAAATTCAAGCACACTTTGCCGAAGCCCTTAAAGAAGAGGTAGTTCCGTCAGAAAAATATTTTATCACCCATCCGCAGCCCGATGTTGCAGATTTGGCCATTGACCTGCTCACCACGCCTTACGAACTTCATAAATGGGAAAGTCGAAATATTTTTGTAAAAACCGAGGTTGACGTTTTGAAGCTGTCCATTGTGAACAGCATTTACAGGTACAAAGATCAAATTATGGATGCGCAACAGCAGCAGTTGTCGGAGCAATTGCAGCAAACCACCGACTTTGATGATCAAATGATTTTGCTGGCACAAAAAAAGAAACTCGATGAGGTGCGCAAAAAAATCAATGAGCAACTTGGCATCGTCATTATAAAATAATAATACCCGCTTATCCTTCAACCTTTTTGTGTTTTGGTTGTTTCTTTTAAAAAAAGAACTATGAAAAACTATCTTATCGTAGGTGCCTCCTCAGGCATTGGTCGCGCTATTACTGAAAAACTATATGCACAAGGACATGCCCTTTGGGTGATTACACGCTCGCCCGAGGCTTTAGCGCATTTGCCCCATCTTCAATTTGTTACACCCGATTTTTTATCGAACGATTGGCAAGCCGATGGGCTACCCGAACATTTAGACGGAGTGGTTTATGCTCCCGGAACCATCAATTTGAAACCTTTCAGAGCGTTGAAAGCCGACGATTTTAGAAACGATTTCGAAATCAATGTGGTGGGAGCGGTGAAGGTAATTCAGGCAGCACTCAAAGCTTTGAAAAACTCCAAACAAGCCTCTATTTTGCTTTTCAGCACCGTAGCTGTTGGCCAAGGAATGTCCTACCACAGTAGCGTAGCCGCCTCCAAAGCAGCCGTTGAGGGATTAACACGTTCGTTATCGGCTGAACTTGCCCCCGGCATCAGGGTAAACGCCATAGCCCCTTCGCTTACCGAAACACCATTGGCAGCACGCTTGCTCTCCACGCCCGAAAAAATCGAATCCTCGGCCAAGCGCCATCCATTGCAACGTATTGGCCAAGCCGATGACATTGCCGCTTTGGGGTGCTTTTTGTTGGGTGATGAAGCCTCGTGGATTACCGGTCAGGTGATGGCCGTGGACGGTGGTCTGTCGCGGGTGCGTATTTAAGGAATTGGTACAAAATCAAATTTTGGCCGAAATTTTACCTGAATGAATAGATTGATTCGCTGAAAATAATAAATAAATAAGCTATCAATCAACGATTTACGATTAAATCTATTGGTTGCTGAACAGCAACTATTCTTCGCTTTTGTTTACAAAAACTTGTAGTCCAACAATGCCCGGAGTATCGTATTTGGTCATCTTGTTTTCGATACGGATGCGCTGGATACCTGCTTCGGGAATTTTTATTTTGTTGATAATGGGCAAGCGATGGTGAATATTATCATCCACAATGGTGCCTGTCCAGTTTTGGTTTTTGTCTTTGAGTTTGAACTCGTAGTCGCGCGAACGCATCCCCCCGTTGGAGAAATAAAGGGTAAAGTTCAAATTTATATGATCCGGCGTGTAGGCCGCAGAATGAATAAAATCAATTGAAAGATCGTAAAGGTTTTCCGCCGTTTCGATTGGGACTTCCAGCTCGATAAAATCAAAACGATTCCAAGTGTTATTTTCAAAAGTTTTATCATATCTATAAATTTCGTTGGTGCTACAGCCCAACATGAAAACTGCCATTAAAAACAGTAAAAGTATCCTGCGCATTGCCCATATTTTCTGCAAAAGTAACCAAATTATCAAAAACAGCGACGAAAAGCGGCAAGGTCGAGCGCTTCAACAATGCTCCACAACTACAGCATTTTATATTGAGGCAATGGAATTTATAAAAAAAACAATTACATTTGCGTCCTATTTATTGTTCTCAATAAAAGCAAAACAGACCAACTGTATATGAAAATTAAGTTGAAAAAACTCTCCTTCCTATTTGCTATCATGCTAATTGGAAGCCTTTTAGCAACGTCATGTGTTCCCAAAAGAAAGATGATGTATCTGCAAACCACTAAAGAATCAGACACAGCCCGACATTTTGTTAATGAGCGCTCAGCGAGGTATCTTATTCAACCGGGCGATAATCTTTACATCAAGGTAGTGAGCCTCGATGAAAAAACCGCTACCCTTTTTAATCCACTGGAAAAATCGGGAGGTGCACAAAACGTGAACGACCAAGGCATTTATCTGAACAGCTACACCGTGAGCGACGAAGGCAACATTGAGTTTCCACTTGCCGGAAATATCACCGTTCAAAACTTAGATGTGGAACAAATAAAAGTTCGCATCCAAACAGTTCTTGACCAATACCTCAAAGAAACAGTATTGATTGTCAAACTGGTGAACTTTAACCTCACCATTTTGGGCGAGGTGCGCCGACCGGGACAGTACAAAGTTTACCAGTCAAAAATCAACATTTTCGAAGCAATGGCCATGGCAGGCGATCTCACTGAATTTGCCGATCGCATGGATGTTCAAATCATTCGTCAAACCAAAACAGGCTCTCAAATTATCCCCATTAATTTAGAAGAAGCCCGAATTTTGAGCTCGGAAAATTATTTTCTCAAGCCTAACGATATGATTTATATTAAACCGCTGAAAATCAAGCAGTACGGTTTCGCCACCTTCCCATACGCCCTCATTTTCTCTACCATATCAACTGCCTTGCTTTTAATTAACTTCTTTAAATAAAGTTTAATAGTGGAAAACTTTCAACCCTACCAACAAGAAGAAACCATTGATTTAAAAGCCCTGTTTTTTAAATTTACCCGATTTTGGTATCTGTTTGCTATTTCAGTGTTCATTTCATTGCTGGTAGCTTTCATGTTCAACAAATACACCAAACCCGTTTACGAAGTTAAAACCTCTGTTTTGGTAAAAGACCAAAAAGGAGGCAAAATGGATGCCAGTGCCTTGTTAGGTCTCAACTTTGGCGGGCAACAAAACCTGCAAAATGAAATCGGAATACTCATGTCTTATTCCTTGAGCTACCGTGCCATCCGTGAGTTGAACTTCGAGGTTTCCTACTTTAACGAGGACAGTTTCATTAAAACAGAAATGTACGAAACATCTCCTTTTATTGTTGAAGTAGATTTTGAGCGGCCACAATCTGTTGGTCTCCCCTATCGCATCAAACTGATTGACAATGCGAGTTTTGTTTTAAATGCTGAAGGCGAAAATGTATCATTCTACGATTTCAAGAAAGCCAAACCTACAGGCGAAAAAAATGAAAGAATACAATGGAATGGAACCTATCGTTTTGGAGAGTGGATTGACAACGGCTTCAACCGTTACCGCATCCTGCTGAACGACAACCTTGACCTCGAAGAAGTAGTGAAAGGAAATATGAGTTTCGTGCTCAACGATTATCAATCCATGCTTAATGTGCTCAGAGGTTTTAAAATTGAACCCATCAACCGTGAGGCCAGCATTCTCGCAATTTCACTTCGCGGAAACATCAAAGCAAAATCAGCCGATTTTTTAAACAAACTCACCGATACCTACGTAATACGCGGCTTAGAAAATAAAAATATTATTGCTGAAAGCACCATCGAATTTATTGATGCACAGCTGGTATCCATTCAAGACTCATTGCAATTTGCTGAAATAGCTTTGCAAGATTTTCAAACCAAGAATGAGTTTATGAACCTCGATGCACAGTCGCAAACCGTGTTCGACTACCTTAAAGAACTCGAAAAACAGAAAGCTGAAATGGTGGTCAAAGCCAAGTACTACCGCAGTATGCAGAAATACATTCAAGACAATATAGACCAACTGGATCGCCTTGTGGCGCCCAGCGCCATGGGAATTGAAGACCCACTGCTAAACCGATTGGTGCAAGAGTTGGTCAACCTTTCGTCGCAAAAAGCCGAACAACTGCTTACTTCTACCGACAAGCACCCCATGGTGGTGAGTATCGAAGCTCAAATTTCAAACACCAAGCGCACGCTCTTAGAAAACATCAACAACATCATCAAAAACTCCAATGTAGCTATCAATGATATGGAGCGAAGGATGAGAGAGTTGGAACAACAGGTAAGCAACCTTCCCCTTACCCAACGTCTGTTGCTTGGCTACCAAAGAAAATTTGAACTCAACGATGCCATCTACACTTTCCTGATGCAGAAAAGAGCCGATGCTCAAATTACTAAAGCCAGCAATACGCCTGACAATGAAATTATTGACCGGGCCGATGCCGACATAGGCAATATGGTCTTTCCGAAAAAGAGCCTCAACTACACCATTGCCCTTTTGTTGGGACTGCTTATACCGGTGGCCTATATCTTAGGACGCGATTATCTCAACGACAAGGTAAACGAACGTAAAGACATTGAAAAAGTGACAAAACTCCCCATTGTAGGTCAAATTTTGCACAGCAACAAAGAATCCCAACTAGTGGTGGCCGAATCGCCCAAATCATCTATCTCTGAGTCGTTTAGGTCGGTACGTACCAATATAAACTACTTGACACAAGGTAGGGAAAAAACCGTAATTTTGGTAACAGCGGATATGGTGAGTGCCGGAAAAACTTTTATCTCCATCAACTTGGCCAGCATTTATGCCATGTTTGATAAAAAGACTGTTTTGCTCGGATTCGACCTTCGTAAACCAAAAATTTATCAAGATTTTGGCTTATCCAACACCACTGGTTTAAGTGATTATTTAATCAACAAGCTGTCTTTAGACGAAATCATTCAGCATTCGGGAATTATCAAAAACCTTGATATTATCATGGCAGGAACTGTTCCTCCCAATCCTGCTGAGTTGATCGCCTCACATAAAACAGATGAGCTCTTTGCAGAATTGCGCAAGCGTTATGACTATATTATTATTGACACACCTCCGGTGGGATTGGTAACAGATGCATACCTGCTGATGAAGCATACCGATGTGAACTTGTTTGTTGTACGCCAAGGCTATACCCACAAGAAAATTTTCGAAAGCATCATCGGCGATATCGAAAGCCGAAATATTCCAATGAGTATCCTCGTCAACGACATCAAGGCGTCGGGAAGTTATGGCTACGGATATGGCTACGGTTACGGATATGGCTACGGATATGGCTACGGATATGGCTATTACACAGATGAAACAAAAGAAGAAAAAGTAGGCTTCTTCAAACGGTTGCTCAACAAAATCTAAGCGTTTTTTGATATGAAGCCGGCATCGGAGGCGAACATAAAAAAATGGTACGCCATTTATACCCGCTCGAAAGCTGAAAAACGTGTTTTTGAAAGCCTTTCTCGAAATGGTTTTCAAGCGTTTTTGCCAACAATCAAACGGCTGCGCCAGTGGAGCGACCGAAAAAAAATGGTAGAAGAACCTTTGTTTCGTTCCTATGTTTTTATTCACATTGAGGAGAAAAACCTGTACAACGCACTCAATGTTTTTGGTGCATTAAAGTTTGTTGCGTTCGAGCGTAAGGCCGTTGCCATACCCGAACGACAAATTGAGGCTATCAAACATTATCTTGAAGACCCTGAGGACGAAAATGATGCGGGTGTGGAGTTTTCAAAAGGCCAATTGGTGCGGGTAAAAAGCGGTGCGATGGAAGGACTTATCGGCACTTTAATCAACATTAAAAATAAGCACCGACTGGAAGTGATGATTGATGCCATCGGCCAAGTGATCAGGCTCAACATTGCCCGGTCGAGGGTGGAGCCGCTTGAACCTGAAACAACAAAAAACGAAATTCAATACTAATGTCAGCTTTCCAACATAAAAAAGTTTTAGTTACAGGTGGTGCAGGTTTCATTGGCTCCAACTTGATAGAAGCCCTTTTACTTCAAGGAGCCCAAGTAAGTTGCCTCGACAATTTTGCCACTGGCCATCGCCATAACATAGAACCATTTTTTAATTCTCCTCATTTTCAATTGATTGAAGGCGATATTTGCGATCTCAAGCAATGCCAAGATGTATGTCATGGACAAGAAATCGTTTTTCATCAAGCAGCCTTAGGTTCTGTTCCACGATCCATTAACGATCCCATTACCAGCAATGACGTTAACGTTTCAGGATTTTTAAACATGCTTACAGCTGCCCGCGATGCCAAAGTAAAACGCTTTGTATATGCTGCCAGCTCAAGCACTTATGGCGATTCGGTGCATTTACCTAAAGTTGAAGACGTGATTGGCAAGCCCCTTTCGCCTTACGCCATCACAAAATATGTCAACGAGCTCTATGCCGATGTTTTTGCCCGTACTTACGGTTTTCAAACCATCGGCTTGAGATATTTTAATGTGTTCGGCCAAAAACAAGATCCCGATGGCGCCTATGCTGCGGTCATTCCCAAATGGGTAAAACAATTGATCAAACACCAGAGCCCCATCATCAATGGCGACGGTGAATACAGCCGCGACTTCACCTATATCGCTAATGTGGTCCAAGCCAATCTGTTGGCAGCAACTGTTGACAACCCGGCGGCCCTGAACCAAGTTTACAACGTAGCCTTTGGCGACAGAACCACTTTAAACGAGTTGGCGGAATGGCTGAGAGAGATTCTTGCCACCTATGATGCTGAGATTGCTAAAATTGAAATTCTTCACGGGGATTTTCGTAAGGGCGACATTCCACACTCCTTAGCTTCTGTTGACAAAGCCAAAAAGCTGTTGGGATACGACCCAAAATACAATCTCAAAGCCGGATTGGTTGAGGCGTGTAAGTGGTATTACCAAAATCTTTAGTTTCATAGGGCATTTTCGTGGGTTACAATTCCATAACCCTCAGCGATAGTTTTGTCGCCAACCATTTTTGATTTACCTTTGTAGCTTAAAGAAAATGTACATCAACTATGGATCATCCACAATCATCTAAAACGATACCTTCGCCCAACTCCTCGCGTTGGCTGTATATCATTTTGGCCTTTTTTGCCCTTATCATCATTGCCCTTTCCATTTGGCTCATCTCGGCCAAATCAAGTTTGCGTGTGCTTCAAGAAGAAAAAAACTCACAAAGAGAACTTCTTCAAAAAGAAGTAGATAGCTTAATCGATTTACACAATCGAACCAAAGCTTCCTATGGCCAGTTGGCCGATTCGATGATGATAAAAGACAGCATCATCATGGCCAATGCCGCCGAAATTAAGGTGCTGCTCAACGACCAATGGGAATACTATAAGGTGAAGAAAAAACTTGAACGCTTGCAAGTTATTTCGCAGGTGTATGTCAGACAGATGGATTCACTTTACAGCGTGAACCGAGAGCTTTCTGAGGAAAACGAACGCATCCGCGAAGAAGTCGTTACCGAGCGTAAGCGCTTTAAAGAACTCAGCAAACAACAAAACGAACTCACCGGAAAAGTGGAAGAAGCCGCCGTGTTTCGCACTTTTAACGTAGAAGTGCAAGGTGTGCGTCAAAGAGGCAACAGAGGTGAAGCTGAAACCGACAAAGCCGGAAAAGTGGAGCGGATTAAAATTTGCTTTACCCTGGCCGAAAACAGCCTCATCCAAGCCGGAAACAAAAATATTTTTATCCGTATTGCGGCACCCGACTCAAAGATTTTGGTGAAAAGCCGCGACGATGCTTACTCCTTTATCTTTAAAGGCGAACGCCTCCAATATTCGATAATGGAAGTGGTTGAATACAACAACAGCGACCATTCAATTTGTGTGTATTGGGACAAGCGCGAAACCCAAGACCTGAAACCGGGCTTGTACTATGTTGACATTTACGAAGGTGACAACCAAATTGGAGAAGCCAATTTAATGTTGAGATAGCGGTTTTTTTGAATAAATTGATTTTCAACGCCTTTTAACCTTGTTTAAAAGGCGTTGAAAGTTTTATCACCAACCATCTTGGGCTGTGCGCAGAATAATTTCCTCCTGAAGATCGCTGCCCAAGTCGTTGAAATAGTCGGAGTAGCCTGCCACCCGAACAATCAAATCCCTGTACATCTCAGGATGTTTCTGGGCATCACGCAAGGTAGAGGCATTCACCACATTAAACTGAATATGGTGGCCATTGAGCCTAAAATATGTTCTTATTAGAGCTGTCAGATTACTTAACGCTACCTCCCCGTTGAAAAACTCAGGTGTAAATTTTTGATTCAACAGAGTTCCGCCGGTGCGCAAATGATCAATTTTAGCAGCCGATTGCAGCACTGCTACAGGCCCGTTTGTATCGGCACCTTGCACAGGACTTATGCCTTCGCTTAATGGTTTGCCTGCTGATCGCCCATCGGGCATGGCGCCTGTAACACTACCAAAATACACATGCGAGGTGGTGGGCAACAAATTAATCCGAAACACGCCCCCTCTATAACTGGGTTTGCCGTTCACGGCGGCATAAAAACTCTCGAAAACACTCAACGCGTGTTGGTCGGCTTGTTCGTTGTTGTTGCCCCATTTTGGGCTTTCGTAAATAAAACGCTGCTGCCAATCCAGTGCCTCCTCAAAGTCGGTCCGCAATAGATCAAGCAATTGATTGAAATTGATTTTCTTCTCGTCAAAAACCCACTTTTTGATGGACGATAAGTTATCGGTGATACTCCCTAAACCAACGCCTTGCACATAGCTGGTGTTGTAGCGAGCGCCACCGGCGTTATAATCTTTAGCGTTGGCAATACAATCGCTGATCAGCAACGACAAGAAAGGAGCAGGCATAGCCTCGGCAAAACACTTTTCAATAGCATTGTTGCCGGCAAGTTTGATATCAATAAAATGATTCAGTTGTTTTTCAAAGGCCTTATAAAACGCTTCAAAAGAACCAAAACTTAAAGCTTCACCTGTTTTCAGGCCGATTTGTGTTTGTGTTCGCGCATCGAAACCATTGTGCATGGTCAATTCCAGCACTTTATTTAAGTTAAAATAGCCTGACAAAGTATAGGCTTCGGTGCCAAAAGCTCCTGTTTCGACGCAGCCGCTTGCACCTCCATTGTGCGCATCAACACTACTTTTTCCTTGCGCCATCAACTCCTTAATAATAGCATCGGTGTTAAAAAATGAGGGCTGTCCAAAACCGGTTTTAGTGATTTTGAGTGCGCGTTTCACAAAATCATCCGGGTTTTTTCGGCTGATTTGTACCATAGAGCTGGGTTGAAGCAACCTCATCTCTTCAATCACATCAAGGATAAGAAAACTCAGTTCGTTTACCGCATCTTCGCCTTTCTCGGTAAGGCCACCAAGATTAATCAAGGCAAAATCGGTGTAGGTGTTACTTTCTAAGGCTGTTACCCCAACCTTTGGAGGCGCCGGATGGTTGTTGAATTTCACCCAGAAGGCCTGAAGCAATTCAGCGGCCCAAGCCTTGGTGAGGGTGCCTGCCGTTAGTTCTTTATGATAAAAAGGATAAAGATGTTGATCGAGACGGCCCGGATTGAACGAATCCCAAGGGTTTAACTCAGTGATGACCCCTACATGAATAAACCAATAATGTTGCAAAGCCTCATGAAAAGTTTCTGGAGCATGTGCCGGAACACGTTCGCACACTTTGATCATATCGAGCAGCTCATTTTGGCGCTGTTCGGTTGTGGCCTTTGAAAGTAGTGCTTTAAGCTGTTCTACATGACGCTGCGCAAAAACAATCAAGGCTTGCGCTGTTTTTTCCATTGCTTCAAGCTGCTGTAATTGCTCATGGTCATTGGGTAGATTTTTTGATTTTGTAGCCTGAATTTCAGCAATAAAATCCAACATTCCTTTGCGAAAAACATCTTTTCCGGCAACAGTGTGTCCGGGGGCCCGCTGTTCCTGAAATTCAGTGAATACACCTGCCGCATAAGCCTTTTTCCACTCTTGCGGCAGCACCTCGAAAATGCGATCCCGTTGTGTTTTACCTTCCCAAAAAGGAATAATTTGCTCCCGATAAATGGTTTTCGTTGTTTCATCAACGCTGTAAGAAACCTTGGGCCGTTGATGCAACATTTCCAGATCGTTGATGCTATGCAACGAAATCTCAGGATAGGTTGGCGTGGCCTTGGGTGCGGGGCCGCGTTCGCCCACAATCAGTTCATCTTTACCAATATATATTGACTTGTTGCGCAAAATATACTCAAACGAACCGGCCCGCTGCAAGGGAATGGATAAGGTTGAGGTTGTAGGCTGACGGTAAAATTCCGTCAACAAAAGTGCCCTCTCAGCCGAAATACTGTTGATGGCATTGCGACTTTCTTTTCTAAGTTGTTGGATTCTTTGACTTAACATAACCTTTATTTTTGATTAAAACTATCCACCTATAGTAACTGTAGCAGCCAACCCGCTAAAAAAATCCTTTATTCTTTCGCCTTTCAGGCGCTCATAGTTTGCAGCATTTTGAAATTCATACTCCCTTCCCAAACGTTCATACTTGCTTTTACCGATAGAATGAAAGGGCAGCAAATCAATACGTTCAACAGAACGAAGGTCGCGTATAATCGCATACAAACCTTCCAAATTTTGGATTGTATCTGTTGTTTCGGGGATGAGCGGGATACGAATAAAATAACGCTTTTTACTTTTGTCGAGCCAACGTAAATTATTAATAATTAAGCTATTGCTTTGGCCAACATGTTCATGATGATGAAAGTCGTCGGCAAGTTTGAGATCGAACAACACCAGATCCGCTTCCCGCGAAACGCTGCTAAATATTTCCGGATTTGCAAAACCTGAAGTGTCGAGAGTGGAATGTAGTCTCATCTTTTTGACAGCTTTCAACAAAAAAAGCGTGAAAGCCGGCTGCATCAAAGGCTCCCCTCCAGAAAGGGTGATGCCTCCACCCGATTCATCAAAAAATGGCAAATCGTCTTTAAAGCGACGAAGGATTTCAGAAGAATCAATGGTGTAGCCAATGGTTTGGGTCTTTTCCAACATCGTGCTGCCTATCCTTTTAAAGGTTTTCGCCGTTTCGGGAAAACACTGCTGACTCTCGGGATTATGGCACCAACTGCATCGCAACGGACATCCTTTTAAAAAAACCGTGGTGCGAATGCCCGGTCCATCGTGAACGGAAAAACTACGTATATCAAAAACAAGCCCTTTCATGGTGACTTTTTTAGCGTAAGAAATGAAATTGAAAGTTAAAGAAAAGGAAACAACGCAGCTCAGCAAATCCAGCAAGCAAAAAGCTTTTTGCCGTTGAGATGGTACAGATTTGAAACGATGAAAGCCAGCATTTGAGCCATATTTGCAGCAAATATATCCAATTATTGATTCAAAGCAGTGCTTCAATCAAAATCAATAAAAAAAATACTGCCCACATCAGTTGGTGGGCCCTCAAAAAGGTTCACCAGTTCGAGATGGTGTTGATCTAATGCTTTTCTTATCGCCTTTGCTTCGGTGAGGTCATCCAAATTTCCACAAAAATAAACCTTGTTGCCATAACGCCCGAAACAACCGCCCACGAAGCCATTGCGAAAACCTGGCAGTTGTATCTGTCGCGATTCAACCCAAACGACCTCCATTTTCAGGTTCCGCAACCGATTGTAAATATCCCTGTCGCCGGTGATGTAACAATCCGCGCTCAAAGGAAAAAGGTTACATCGCGCATAGCCTTGTTGGGTGTGCAGGTGTTTGGATACCGGCATGGTAGCCAACAAAACCGGATCGGTGATTTTGAGGTGATGAACCAACAATGTTTCGGTAACTACAGCATTGAAAACGGCCGTTTGGGGGTAAGCCGAACCAGGAAACGAAGTGCCAAAAAGAGGTTCAATTCCGGCATTTTGGAGCTTTTGCTTCCATGCTTCCGGAATATTCGGACTTGCAATTAGCTTTCTGTTGCTTTCACAAAAAAAGATGTCCGGATGAGCTGCAATGGCCTCATATATAGGTTTTTGAGGTTCGAGCCACAGTACCTCTCCATCCAACATCAGCCGTGCTTTGGCGGTAAGCGGCATTCGGATATCGGCGATAATCAACATTTAAAACCCTTGGATTTGAAATTTACGGCCTTCCATGCGAGGATCAACCTTAAAAAACACTTGCTTGTATCGAAGAAGCAGCCTATTTTTGTTAGCCGCTGTATGTCCGACAGCAAAATTCAGTTCTTTTTGAGCTGTAAATATGGTAACGCTGTCGCTTGTAGGCCATTCGCTATATTCATTGAATTGATTTTCCCAGATGGCTGACATCACCAAGGCCTTAAACGAAGGATGGTAAGGACCAGCCACGAGGCCGCCACTACCAAACTCCTCCGAAGCGTGAAGACCGATGCGAAGAACCACAACACCTACCTTTTCAAACATGAGATACAAAGCCGCAGACCATTCAACAGCCTCTTCCAAAGTGAGAGGTGTATAATCGCCTTTCCGATAAAGCTGTTCCAAAGCGGTGTCGTGCAACACCAAGCAAGGATAGATGCGGGTTTCGTGGGCGCCTGCTTCAATAATCTGCTGTGCGGTATGGGTTGCTTTTTTAAAGTTGTCGAGAGGCAAACCTATCATCATTTGCAACCCCAAGCGGAAACCATGATTCAAAATAAGCTGCGAAGCCGCTTTCACATCAGCTACGCTATGCCCTCTTCCACTCCCTTGCAGCACTTCATCATCCAATGACTGCGCTCCCAACTCGATGGTGCTTACGCCATGACTTTTTAAAAACTCCAAGGTTTTTGTATTGATATAGTCGGGTCGTGTGCTGATTCGTATGCCTTGAACCTCTGTGCTGATGAGATATGGCTGGGCGATGTTTAAATAATATGCTTGCGATGAAAAAGGTAGACCGGTGAAGCTCCCTCCAAAAAAAGCAATCTCTACATGGCGTTCTTTTTGGGCAAAACTTTGCAAATTTCTTTCAATGATTTGCTGAATTTCATCGGCAGCGGGAAGACTTTGCCGACCCGACACTGCCGACTGGTTGCAGTAGCTGCATCGAAAGGGGCATGCCAGCTCGGGAAGAAAAATGGGAATGTTATAATGCCTTATCATTCAGCAAAGTTGACAATAAATTATAAATATCTTTAAATATTCAATAATTTTGTACTTTTAAAGTTATTGACTTAATTCATAAAATACCACAACAACAATGAGAACAAATTTTGCAAAGTTAACAGCGCCGCGTTTCCTCTTGGTGATGCTGATGCTGACCATAGCTTTGGGCGGCACAACAAGCTGCAAAAGCAAGAAGAAAATTGCACGCGAACAAGCCGCTGCCGAATACGCCGCAAGGGTTGATCAAGCTAAGAAAGACCTCACGGCTATTTTGAACGATGCCACCGATTGGTCGCTTAGCGAAAAAGAAGCACGTGTTGCCACCATCAAATCATGGAATCTGCAAGACGAGGAAGTCGTTAATTTGCTTGACCTCGTGGCCGACAAACTGGCCCGTGAACGCGCTGATGCCGTTCGCAAAGCTGAAGAAGAGCGACTAAAAAAGGATGAAGAAGAGCGACTAAAATCAAAGGCCAACAAGTATTCCTCTATCGAAAACCAACTGCTTGCCATTGCTGCAGCTCCTGATGTTGCCACAGCCAACATGAAAATCAATCAGGCATTGCAACTCTTTGCTACGCCCGATGCGCCGGTGCTTATCATCATCAGTCAAGCGGGCGGATTTAATGATTATGACCGTCCAACAACGATTAAACGGTACCTCGAATATCTCAAAGACCATAAAGTTTATAACAACTCCATTGAGCAGGTCAAATATGATGCGAATGGCAAAATCACTGAACTTGAATTGATTAAACAGTAAATAACATGAAGAAAATAAGTATTTTATTGGCCGTTTTTTTCAGCCTAATCGGCGGACATCAGCTGATAGCGCAAGACATCAGCCCCGAAAGAAAACAAGCCATTGACAGCCTGGCCCTCGAAAAAGTGCGCGATTTAAGCAAATACATCAGCATTGTTGGCAGCAAAACCACACCTTGGAGTGAAGCCAATAGGGTGATTGACCGTGCCGAAGAGCTTTTTATGCAAGGTGCCGAAATGGGCGTTTCCTCTATTTATCAACCTGATATTTTGTACTTTAAAGTGCGTCAATACCTCGAAAGACTCATGCGATTGAACTACGACCGTGTGGAGATCGAATGGTATAAAATTGAATACGTCAGTGATCTCCAGCGTCAACCCGACGGGACTTATGTAGGAGTCATCACCATTTTTCAAAAATTCAAAGGCTTTGATGCAGAAGGTAAGCTGGTGTATGAAGACACCACTAAAAAAGACATCACTGTTTATGTGAAACGCAAAGAAACACAAATTGGAGGTCGTTTAATCGGTTTCTGGGATGTGCTTTTGGGCGACATCCGCGTGAAGGAAACACGAAAATAATTCGTTTCTCGTAAACCTTTCATCAACCCTGCAAGCTGATAACTTGCAGGGTTTATTGATAAGATAAGGATGGTATCTTAATTATTATGAGTTCTTTAAACTCATTTTTATATCCCAACACAAAGCTTAGAGGTAAGCCTCTCACACAAAAGCAGTTTAAAAAACTTTTTCATCGCGTTCACTTTTTCAAAGCCACCCTTCAGCACAGAGAATGATTACTTTTGCACAGCCAAACGATACAATGCGCCAAAAAACAATTACCCTATTTCTGCTTACCGCTATGCTGCTCACAACGGCTGGTCTGAAGGCACAAAACCGACAAATTGGAAATTTTGAGGTGGACGAAACCGCCTTGTATGCCATGACCAAACAAATGAGTCAGTTTTTTAGCCGCTTCAACTACGAAGAAGACCAGTTTGGAAAAAAAATCATACCTTCATCTGCTGACTATCGCAACAACACCAAACGAAAAGCCTTTCTTCCGTTACTTTTCGACACCGAAAACCCACGCACCAACAGCACCTTAAAAGATTTGTTTATAGAAGATCTTACCAGCTCCACCGACAGTAATTTTATGCAGTTTTTGGGCGGGCGATGGTATGCCGAAGCCGAAGCCACCTTCGACTACCAAGGCAAAACTGTTTCGGTGATCCTGCTTTTAATGATCGAACGCGAAAGATTGGGCTCGAAATGGGTGCTTACCAATATTTACTTCCCTGCCTTCAATAAACTTTTTCCCGATGGCGACATCAGCGAAAAAGAAAAACATTTCCTTCATCCCATGAGCCATGAGCTGGATTTTATGAATATCTACAAAGCCTTTAACCAGCCGGATGTGATTGAATATTACGCATCTAAGAATTTTAAGCCCGACTACTTGACGCTCTTTTTTTATGAAGTCAAAAACGAAAGACTCAAGTTTAAACGCATCAACAATTTAAAGTTCCATATTTTTCAAATGAAAGATTGGTACTTCGAGGTATCCTATTTCAACCGACCGGGCATGAACACCGGTTGGCTCATTTCAAACCTCATGTATATGAAAGAAGCTGACAAATCGTCCATCATAAAGTTCTACCAGCCATGACACAGCGCACAAAATATCTTCTGATTTTTTTCTTCCTTGTTGGCCTCCATAACTATGGCCACGCACAAAACAACGAGCAATGGCAGCTGAGTGTTGAAGAAGTGGAAGAGTATAAAGCACAAAGCCAATCGTTGATTTCTTTTTTTGAAGGCACGCTTAATTTTTTGGGCGATCCTGCCTCCACGGTTCAAGAAAAGGAAATCGTGATTGAAGAAAGCTACGCTAAGATTTTTGCCAACGATCAAGTGCAGGTTGAAGACGATTTGGATGAAAATCGCGAAGTTCCGATCAACAAAAACATTCAGGCCTATTTAAAAGATGTTGATTTCTTTTTCAAGTCGGCTGTTTTTACCTTTACCATCCAATCGGTTGAGCCCATGGTGGGCGAAAATGGTTTGGTGTTTTTTAAAGTGACCTTAAATCGGTTTCTCGAAGCCATCACTATTAACAACGACACTGTTCGTTCCAACAAGCTGCGCTACCTCGAAATCAACCTCGATCCTTTTAAAAAAGACCTCCGCATTGCCAGTTTTTACACCACGAAAATCAACGAACTGGAAGAACTCCGCCAGTGGTGGACAGCTTTGCCTACCTACTGGAAAGATATTTTTGGCCGCGATGCCGTTGTTTTTGACACTTTATTAATGTCTAATATCGAACGTGTTAGCAATGATAAAGTGTGGATAAAACACAAAAAATGGTTCCATCGCCAAGGTGTTTTTGTTGTTGCCGGAAACGATACCCTTCCCCAATCGGAAGCTGCGGCGCGTCTTCAAAACAGAAAACCTGACACCGTGCTTACTTTAAACGATTACAGCGCACGATATGTGCTTGATAGCGTAAAGGTGAATATTGCCGTGATTGATAACCGACTAAAACAAATCGTTCGATTAAAAAGCCTCGATCTTTCGCTTAACCTATCCATTGTGAACCTTGAGCCGCTGACTCAGTTCACCGAACTCGAAGAGCTAAACTTTTCAAGCACCCCTGTGGATGACCTCAGTCCGCTGCGCAACTTGTCGAAGCTCCGTTCTTTGTATTTTTCTTCGAGTCTGGTGCGCAACCTCAGTCCACTGCAATATGCTTCAAAAATTCAAGAAATATATTTCTATGACACAGAAATTGAAGACCTTAGCACAGTATCTCATTTTAAAAATCTAGAAAAACTATATTGCTTCAACACCGGAATACGCGACCTAAGTCCACTCACACAGCTTCAAAACCTAACTGTACTGAAAGCCTCCAACACTTTGGTGGATGATGTTGCACCGCTGAAAAACCTGATAAACCTCCGTATCCTCGACATCAGTAAAACGCTCATCACCGACATCGGTCCACTCGAAAAACTGATCAATTTACAGCAACTCAACATGGATGAAACCTTGATTTCAACCCTCGATCCACTGCGTAATATGCAGTCATTAAATCTTTTACAGTTCAGTAGCACCAAAGTAACCGATCTCTCGCCACTGGAATCCCTCAAAGGATTGAGCCGTGTTTATACCGACAAAAACGACATCAACCCCGTACAGGCCACCACTTTAATGCGCAACAATCCCGGTTTATTGGTCGTCTTCAACTCCGATGAATTGAGCCAATGGTGGAACAATTTGCCCATCTACTGGCGGGCATTGCTTAAAGAACAATCGGGCATTGGCGGCAATCCCAGCACCGAAGACCTGCATCAAATTACCAATATCACAAAGTTAGACCTCAGCGGAAACATCTACCTTCAGCACATGGAACCTGTGAACAGGCTTGCCAACCTGCAAAATCTTTCCATCCACCAAACAGAGATCACTGATCTTGAACCTTTAAGAAACCTTCATAACCTTCAAAAAATTGATCTTTCGCAAACGAGGGTAAGCCAGCTCGAACCATTAGAAGGTCTTTTTCAACTTCAAGAACTCAATATTTCTAACACAAGGGTGGAAACTTTAGAAAGCTTGAACGAAATGAACAGCTTAAGGTTGATTATGGCCGATGGCAGCCGCATTTCAAATGCCGCGGTGATGGAGATAAAAAAAATACAACCCACGATTTTGGTCGTGTATCAGTCTGAAAAATTAAGGTTTTGGTGGAACAACCTCAGCGATGAGTGGAAAAAGATTCTGCAACAAGGCCATCCAGATCAAGCTAATCCTGATGCTTTGATGCTGCAAAGCATCGCCGATCGAACCTCACTCACCATCGAAAACCAGCTTGGTATCACCAATCTTGAACCCATCATGCCATTATTGATGCTCGATAAATTGGTGCTGAATGGCACCTCGGTAAGCGATCTTAATCCTCTGAAAGGCTTGGTGCGGCTCAAGCACTTGGAGCTGCCCGGAAACCCCATCACCGATCTTAGTCCCTTGTCTTCTTTGGTTGATTTGGAGGTGTTAAACATTGAAAGCACACCCGTTTCAGATCTTTTTCCACTTTCGAGCTTAACAAGAATACGTCAGCTCAACGTATCCGGAACCCAGATTCGCTCGCTGAAACCCTTGGCTTCTTTGAATCAGCTCCATGAAATTTCTCTCTACAACACCCGTGTCAGAAACTTGAATCCCGTTGACAAACTCATGAGCTTACGCCATCTGAAGTGCTACAACACCCGCATCAGTAAAAAGAGCATCGAAAAATTGAAAGCAGCTCGGCCTGAAGTCAATATCTTGTATTATTAGCAACAGCATTAACCTTCGTAAAATGCAAAACCGTTGCCAATAAAGACGTTCAGGATAATAAATGTTGTGTAAAACGCTTTCTATTTCCTCCAAAAATGAGGGGAAAATAACATCAAAACTGTAAACAGCTCCAAGCGACCCAGCATCATTAGCATGGTGAGCAACCATTTAGCGGCATCGGGCATGAAAGCGTAGTTATAAACGGGACCTACCAGGCCTATTCCAGGTCCAATGTTGCCGAGGCTTGCGATAGAAGCACCTACAGAAGTTTCAAAATCAAGACCTAAGGCCGAAAGTACCAGCACTCCAAGGGCAAAAATGAGGATGTACATGAGAAAGAAAGCCATGACCTTATAAATAATGTCTTGCGGAACACTTTTTCGGTTAAACTTTACCGGCAACATAGCATTGGGATGGATGGAGCGACGCAACTCCATCCACGAATTTTTGATCAACAACATCTGACGGATCACCTTCATGCCCCCACCGGTTGATCCTGCACTTCCACCAACAAACATGAGCAGAAAAATAATCATATACAAGAAAACCGGCCATTGGAGGTAATCGCTCGTGGCAAAACCGGTGGTGGTGAGAATGGAGGTAACGGTGAACAAAGCATCACGAAAATTGACTTCGGTACGCTGCTGTCCACTTATGAATAAGCCGATGGTGATGATCAAAGTTGAAAATCCGATCAACAACAGATACCCTCTATATTCTTCATCCTTAAACACTTGCTTCAATCTACCATGCAGTGCAAAATAATGCAGGGTAAAATTGGTTCCTGCCAGCACCATAAATAGGATGATGATGTATTGCGAATACGGCCCAAAGGCAGCCACACTGTTGTTGCGTGTAGAAAAACCTCCGGTAGCCATCGTTGCAAAAGAATGGTTCATAGCATCAAACCAATCCATTTCGCCGGCCCACAGCAGCAAAAACTGCGTAATGGTCAGCAACACATAGATTCCCCAAAGTCGTTTTGCCGTTGAGGTGATGCGTGGATGAAGCTTATCATACGTAACACCGGGCATTTCAGCCATAAACAATTGCATTCCGCCAATACCCAAAATAGGTAGAATGGCAACCGATAAAACAATGATTCCCATTCCGCCCATCCAGTGTGTTAAACTACGCCAATACAAAAGATCTTTCGACATGGATTCGATATCGGTCAAAATACTACTACCGGTAGTTGTAAAACCCGACATGGTTTCAAAAAAGGCATCAGTAAATGAAGGGATTGCGCCGCCAAGATAGAATGGTAAAGCACCAAAAAACGAAGTAATCAACCAAGTGAGGGTTACAATAATATAGCCTTCACGTTTTCCTAACATATTGGTTGACTTTCGATTAAAAAGAAACATCAGCAATCCACTAATGAAAGTTATCAGGGTAGCCACCACCATCGAATGGTTTTGGTATCCATGATAGTGCGAACCAATGGGCAATGCCGTCAGCATAAAAACAGCTTCAATGATCAACAAAAAGCCAAGGATGCGGGCAATGAGCGTGAAATTTATTTCCTTAAAAAAACTTTTCATCGATGCTCGGGGACTTTACAATTAATGAAACAGTTTTTCAACTTTATGTACCGCCGAAGGCATTACAAAGACGACCACTTTGTCGTTTTCCTGCACCTGAAAATCGCCCACAGCGATATAGGCTTTCTCATCGCGCACAACACCACCAATGATGGAGCCTTCGGGAATATTAAGCTTGTTGAGTGGCTTTTTGGTGATGGCCGAACCCGGACGGGCAATCATTTCCATAGCATCGGCTTCAATGCCGCTCAAGCACTTTAAAGTGAGCACTTCTGATCCCATGGTATAGCGCACCATATAGCTGGCAGCAATCAGTTTTTTATTTATAATTGTATCAATACCAATATTTTGCGAAATATCAATATAGTCTATATTTTCAACCAAGGCAATGGTTTTTTTCACCCCATTCATTCGGGCATGAAGACAAGTCAGGATGTTGGTTTCGGTGTTGTTGGTAACGGCGATAAAGGCATCCATACTTCTAATATCCTCATCTTCTAACAGTTGTATGTTTCTGGCATCACCATTTACAATCAGAGTATCTTCGAGGTAATCGGTGAGCAACATGCAGCGGTCTTTGTCTTTCTCCACCATTTTGATGTTCATTTCCTTCTCGAGACGTTTGGCGGTGATGCGTCCAACACGACCTCCACCGATTATCATCACGTTGTGGATGTCATGCTCCACCTTACCACCTAACTCGAGCAATTGGTCAATGGCATCGGGCTTGGTAATTACATAGGCCAAATCGTTGGCTTGAAACTGATCTTCGCCCCGTGGGATGAATGTTGAACGTTTTCTATGAATGGCTACGGCCCTAAAGTTCAAGTTTTTATATTCAGCAGCAATTTGATTGAGCGACTTGTTTACTACCGGGGCCGACGCTTCTAACTTGATCATAAAAAGCTGGAGTTTGCCATCTGAAAACTCAACCACCTCGGTGGCGCCTGTTTGCTTAAGTAGTGATATAATCTCTTGAGCCGCAATATCTTCCGGCGAAACAAGGGCATCAATTCCCAGTTCTTGGTAAATTTGTCGGTTTTGGAGGCTTAGATTTTCCATGGTGTTCACGCGTGCAATCACCTTTTTGGCACCTAATTTCTTGGCTAAAATGCAGGTCATCAAATTGATGTTTTCTTCGTGCACGACCGAAATCACAAGATCAGCCTTACGCACATTGGCCCGTTGAAGCACACTAATGGAGGTTGAATCGCCGTTGATGGTCATCAAATCGGCATGTGATTCAATCATTTTTAGTAAGTCCTCATGCGGGTCAACAATGGTGATATTGTGGTTGCTATTTACAAGCGATTCAGCAAGATGCAGCCCAACTTCGCCATCGCCGGCAATAATGATATTCATATAATAAGGTTAAGAATCAACGGGCAAATGTAGGATATTAAAGGCATCCCAATCAAGTGAAGTATTAAATTTGTCTCTGAAAACCAGCAACTCAGCATGATTAGCGGTTGTTTCTACCAAACATTCTTTTTCCGCATACGCTTGCGAAACGTAAATACCTTTGGCATCGAGTAGGGCCGAATCGCCACTATAATCGAAACCTAAGCCGTCTTTTCCTATCCTATTTACTCCCAAAACATAAGCTTGGTTTTCAATGGCTCGGGCAATCAGCAGTTGTTTCCAAGGCCATGACCGCACTTTGGGCCAGTTGGCGACATAAATCAACAGGTCGTAATCAAAAATCCCCTGTTGAACTTTGTTGCGACTCCACACCGGAAAACGAAGATCGTAACAAATCAATGGTCTGATCTTCCATCCATTGAGTTCAACATGGAGCAAGGCATCACCGGCTTCAATTCGCTCGTGCTCGCCTCCCATTCTAAAAACATGTCGTTTGTGGTAGCGTTCAAAACTGCCATCAGGTCGCATCCAAACCAAACAATTATAAAATTTTCCGGCTTCGTTGATTAGAAGGCTTCCACAAATTACCGATTGGTAATGCGCCGCCTTTTCGCGCATCCATTGCACCGAAGGACCATCAATAGGTTCGGCAAAAAAATGCGGATCAACCGGAAAGCCCGTGGTAAAGGTCTCGGGCAAAACAATAAGGTGATTGTGTTGCTTTTGCTGCTCCAACACACCATCGAAATGGTTGCGGTTGGCTGTCGAATCTTCCCAATGTAAGGCTGTTTGAAGGTAGGCAATGTTTAAATCTTGCATAAAACATCAGCGGCTTTTGAAAGTGTAGTCTCTTCCTTGGCAAAACAAATGCGTAACAATTGTTGATTGCTCTGTTTCTGGTAAAACGATGACAAAGGAATCAACGCAATGCCATACTCTTTCACCAATCTTTCGGCAAAAGCCATTTCGGATTCCTGAGATATTTCGTCGTATTGAAGTAACTGAAAATAAGTGCCGTAGCAAGGCAGCAACTTAAAGCGTGAAGCGCTGAGACGACTGGCAAGATAATCGCGTTTGGCTTGGTAAAAGGCTGCAAGTTGTGTATAATGTTCCGGATCGGCCAAATAATCGGCTAAGGCATATTGAATAGGTGTATTGGTTGCGAAAACTACAAACTGGTGCAGTTTTCTAAATTCGGCGGTTAGTGCAGCCGGTGCCAACACAAAACCCGTTTTCCATCCAGTAGCATGAAAGGTTTTGCCGAATGAACCAATTATTAAAGTACGGTTTGCAAGATCGGGATACGTGCAGGCACTTCGGTGCTGGTGTCCATCAAAAATAATGTGTTCATACACCTCATCACTAATCACTATAATGTCGGTGCCTCGGGTCATGGCTTCGAGTTGTTTCATATCTTCATCGGTCAGCAAACTGCCGGTGGGATTGTGCGGACTGTTGACAATGATCATCCGGGTGCGGTTAGAAATCAGCCTTTTCACATCATTCCAATCGGCTTTAAACGCAGGCGCTGTAAGTTCAACGTATTTAACCAAGCCACCGTTTAACCGCACTGCCGGACCGTAGCTGTCATAAGCAGGCTCAAAAATAATGGCTTCATCTTCGTCTTTTATAAAGGTGCTGATGGCCGTAAAAAGTGCTTGAGTGGCTCCGGCAGTGATGGTAATTTCATCATCGGGATCGTAAGCTATACCATAAGATTGTTGCGTTTTGGCAGCAATGGCGCGGCGCAGCTCAAGCACTCCTGGCATAGGTGCATATTGGTTGAACCCCTTTTTCATGTAGTGATTCACCTTTGAAATTAAAGCCGATGAAATTTGAAAATCAGGGAAGCCCTGCGAAAGGTTAATGGCCTTATGATCGGTGGCCATCTTCGACATTACAGCAAAAATGGAAGTTCCGGCATTGGGCAGCTTTGAAAAAATATGTCCGTTAAATGAAGGCATGTTAGTGGCTATTTTTGGTTGTAGCTTTACACAAAAATAGTCTTGTTTTTGATGTAGATTGATTGTTTTGATTTAAAATGCGTCTAAATTAGGACAGCTTTTCACAATCCATTATTAAACAACGTTTTACTAAGCCAAGCTTTTTGCTTGTAACCCAAACGCTCTACCAACTTTTTATGCTTTTGCTGCTTGACCACCAAAACACAACAAATCCATTCCAAAAAATGGTTTATGGGGATTCGCTTGCTCCACTCCAAAGCATTTCCGTATTTTTACCCTTTCAATCGTTTAACTTATGACAGAACCTCAACCGAAACTCTTCCTTCTCGATGCTATGGCATTGATTTACAGGGCCTTTTTTGCCTTAAATAAAAACCCGCGCATCAATTCAAAAGGTTTTAACACCTCTGCCATCTTAGGATTTGCCAACACCTTATATGAGGTGCTGAAAAAAGAAAAACCAACCCACATTGGCGTAGCTTTCGACACAGCATCACCTACCCAACGTCATACTGATTTTGCCGCCTATAAAGCCAATCGCGAAAAAATGCCCGACGACCTTTCCGCGGCCATTCCGCACATTATTGAGTTGGTTAAAGCCTTCAACATTCCGCTGCTGATGGTAGATGGTTTTGAGGCCGACGATGTGATCGGAACCTTAGCGAAAGCCGCTGAAAAAGAAGGTTTTATCACTTATATGATGACTCCCGACAAAGATTTTGGACAGCTGGTAAGCGAAAACATCTTCATGTATAAGCCCGCCCGTGCAGGCGAAGACCCAGTGATTTGGGGCATCCCCGAAATTTGTGAAAGGTATGGAATAGAGCGACCCGAGCAATTGATTGACATTTTAGGCCTTATGGGCGATGCTTCCGATAACATTCCCGGTGTGCCGGGAGTGGGCGAAAAAACGGCCGCCAAACTCATTGCCGAATATGGCTCAATTGAAAATTTGCTGCAAAATACGACCGATCTAAAGGGAAAACTTAAAGAAAACGTCGAAAACAATACCGCCTCGGCCATTCAATCAAAGCAGTTGGCTACCATTATCACTGATGTTCCCATTGCTTTTGAACCCGAAAAATTAAAGGTTTCGGCGCCCGATATGGAGAAGTTGAAAATAATTTTCGATGAATTAGAATTCAGAACCTTTGCCAAAAGGATGCTTGACGACGCCAGCCGCGCCGCAGGCCAAGATGTTGCACCGCAAAACAAAGCTGGAACAACAATGGATCTTTTCAGTCAACTCGATGCTGATGGACTCGATCCTTTCCAAAATACAAGTAAAAAAACCCTGTCCGAAACACCACACCAGTACCTCAGCGTTTCGGGCGAAGGCGAAATAAAGGCCTTGGTTCAAGAGTTAATGAATTATTCTTCAGTGTGTTTCGATACAGAAACCACAGCTATTGATGCCCACACTGCCGAACTGGTGGGAATGTCTTTTGCCGTAAAACCCGCCCATGCTTGGTACGTACATCTGCCCGACAACTATCACGAATGTCAACAGACGCTTCGGTTATTTAAACCTTTTTTTGATAATGAATCTATCGAAAAAATTGGGCAAAACCTGAAGTATGACATCGCGGTGTTGCGCTGGTACGACATTGAGGTAAAAGGACCGCTGTTCGACACCATGATTGCCCATTACCTCATCGAACCCGACCAACGCCACAACATGGATGTTTTGGCCGAAAATTATCTGAATTACTCTCCTGTTTCCATTGAAACCTTGATCGGAAAAAAAGGGAAAAATCAAGGAACCATGCGTGATGCCGATCCTGAAGAGGTAAAAGAATACGCTGCTGAAGATGCCGATATCACCTTGCAGCTAAAGCAAGTTTTTGAGCCGCTTCTAATAAAATCGCAACTGAATGATCTTTTTCATCAGATCGAAATGCCTCTCGTTCCTGTTTTGGCGGCCATGGAAGCTGAAGGTGTACGTGTTGATAACGTTATACTTAATCAGATAGGGAAAGAGCTTGAGCTGGAAATAAATCAAGTTGAAAAGGAAATTTATAGCCTTTCGGAAAGCACCTTCAATATAGGTTCACCTAAACAACTTGGCGAAGTTTTATTTGAAAAAATGGGACTCACCACCAACGCTAAAAAAACCAAAACAGGACAATATCCTACCGGCGAAGAGGTGTTGAGCAAAATGATTCACGTCCACCCTATCGTTCAACTCATCCTTGACTACCGTTCACTCACCAAACTAAAATCAACTTATGTTGACACCCTTCCCGATTTGGTGAACCCCCGCGATGGGCGCATACATACCTCTTACAATCAGGCTGTTGCAGCCACCGGTCGCCTTAGCTCCAACAATCCCAACTTGCAAAACATCCCCATTCGCACCGAACGCGGACGTGAAATCAGAAAAGCTTTCGTTCCCAGAAACAAAAATTACATCCTTCTGGCCGCCGATTATTCTCAAGTCGAATTGCGTATTATCGCCCATTTAAGTGGCGACACTGCCATGATTGAAGCTTTTAACCAAGGCCTCGATATCCACACTGCCACGGCATCAAAAGTGTATGATGTTGCATTAGAAAATGTTACCAAAGAGATGCGCCGCAACGCCAAGATGGTTAACTTCGGAATAATATACGGCATCTCCGCCTTTGGCCTTTCCGAACGGCTGGGAATCTCTCGTGGAGAAGCAGCCAACATCATCAGCAGCTATTTTAGAGAATATCCTGGCATCAAAGCCTATATGAACAACCAAATTGAACTAGCCCGAAAAAATGGATTTGTAGAAACAATGCTCGGTCGCCGACGATTGTTGAGAGATATTAATGCTTCCAACAGCGTGGTTCGCGGTTTCGCTGAGCGAAATGCCATCAATGCACCCATTCAAGGAACTTCGGCTGATATGATAAAAATTGCCATGATTCAAATTCATAACCATTTGAAAAAGAATAATATGCAATCAAAAATGATTTTGCAAGTGCATGACGAACTGGTATTTGATGCCCATCGCGATGAGCTGGAAAACTTGAAAAAAATTGTTGCCGGTTATATGCAAAACGCCGTTAAATTGAGTGTTGCATTGGAAACAGAAGTCAATACTGGCGAAAACTGGCTCGAAGCCCATTGATTGAGTATTTAGATACTACGCCATAAAACCAAATGAAACTTTTCCTAAAACTGAAATGATGTCACGTAAAAGAATCTTACCGGTATTGCTTCCCGCGACCGTTGTAGCCTTAGCCATTACCTTTGTACTGCACCAACCAAAAAACGATCAACGTATTGTTTATGAGGCATTTTTGCATCAAGCCATGAAAGAAATCCCGCAGTCCGATGTGAAGCTCAAAGACATTCCAAAAGCCGATCGTCCTGATGTGGCTGCCATTCAAAATTATTTTCAAACCCTTGATCCCGATCTTGGATATGTGCCTTTAAAGCGACAATACACTGCTTTTCTGCAAACCCAACAGCAAGCTGAGCGCGGCAACCGCAACCTGACCATTAGTTGGCAAGGACAACGGGCCGAAATGGGCGGACGAACACGCGCTATCATGTTCGATCCCAACGATATACAGGACAAAGCTGCATTTGCTGCCGGCATCACCGGAGGTTTGTTTTACAATTACGATGTCACCAACTTAAGCTCCGACTGGGAATCCATCAGCGATTTTATGCCCAATATGGCCATCAGCTCGCTTGCCTACGACCCCAACAATACAATGACACTTTATGCCGGCACCGGCGAAGCCCAAACGGCACGGGTCATCTACCGCGAATCCACAGGATTGGGAATGGGAATCATGAAAAGCACCGATGGTGGATTCACCTGGGAGTTGCTGTCGTCAACCGCCGATTTTGCTTATGTAACCGACGTAAAAGTGCGCAATGAAAACGGTGTAAGTGTGATTTATGCAGCCGTTGTTTCGGGTGATTATCAGGGTGTTTCGCACATAAGTACCCCTTCCGATGGCTTGTACCGCTCCACCGACGGAGGTGAAACATGGCAGCAGGTTTTACCGGAGATACCGGGACAAAATGGCAAGTTTTATGCACCGGCCCAAATTGAAATTACTGCCAACAACCGTATTTTTATTGGAACCATGGAAAACCTCGACCTCAAAGGCGGCGCAGTAATCTTGTGGTCGGATAGTGGCCTGCCCGGAAGCTGGACCGCCAACACTAGCTACAACACCATGATCCAAAACGAAAGTTATTATAAAATTCCTGCCCGTACTTTGGTAGCCTCCGCACCATCAAATCCGAATATCATTTATGCTCAATTTTCAGCCGGTTATAATGATGGATTTAATTATTACAGAGGGCGTTACATGGCCAAATCAACCGATGCGGGAGCCAGTTGGTCGCCCATTAACATCCCTTCTACCGATTGGAGCACCCTTGCCTGGCACGCTTTTGTGTTGAAGGTTGATCCCACCAATCCCAGTATGGTGTTTTCCGGAGGGCTCGATCTTTGGAAAAGCAGTAACGGCGGACAAAACTGGACAAAAGTTTCCGACTGGTCGCTGATGTACTATGGTGGTGGCGATGAATACGTTCATGCCGATCAGCACAACATCCAATACCGGCCCAATCACCCGCAACAGGCTCTGTTTGCAAGCGATGGTGGCGTATTTTTGTCCAACAATGCCCAACTCACAATTCCAACTTTTGTTGAACGCAACCAAAATTTCAACACCCTTCAGTTTTACTCATGCGGCATCAATCCCATTGCGGGCAACGAACAATATGTTGGCGGACTTCAAGACAATGGAAGTTTAAAGTTTACAGCAAACTCATTAACCATCAATGATATGTATAGCGGTGGTGATGGTGCTGCTTGCTTTTGGGACCAAAATGAACCCAATTTATTTATCACATCGGTGTATTATAACGCATATTACATTTTTAAAAACAACAATTATTACGACTACATTAATGCCGGAAACGGCACCTTTGTTTCGCCTGCAGACTATGACTATCGCAGCAATACACTGTATGCCAACGCGGTGAGTTTTGCCGGTTCCAACCCCGGAACCCTTACCCGCATCAGCGGTATAGGCAGCGAATCAGGCTTGTCGGAAATCAACCTTGGAACAGCCAACAATGTTCCATTCTCATATGTTGGTTATTCGCAACACTCTCCTGCCGGAACAACCAATCTGTTTGTTGGAACACAATCAGGAAGATTATACAAAGTGGTTAATGCTCAGGACCTTCCCATTGTAAGCGATATTGGCTCTACGGCCTTCCCCACTGCCAATATTTCGTCAGTTGCCATTGGAGGCTCAGAAGATTCACTTTTGGTAACTTTTTCAAACTATGGCGTTTCGTCAATATGGCAAACATGGGACGGCGGACAAACTTGGCAAGAAAAAGAAGGAAACTTACCCGATATGCCCATCCGCTGGGCCCTTTACCATCCCCAAAATTCAGGACAAGCCATGATTGCAACCGAAACCGGCATCTGGACTACCAACACTTTACACGAAAGCAATACCCTTTGGCAGCCGGCCGCCGAAGGCATGGGCAATGTGCGAGTTGACATGCTGCGTTTGCGCGAAAGCGACAACACCGTTATTGCAGCATCGCATGGTCGTGGAATGTTTACAGCTACTTGGAATATAGACATTTACACAGGAATTGAGGAGCCTGAAATCGAACAAATGCTCAGCATTTCGCCCCATCCGGCCATCAACGATATAACTGTTCGCTTTCTGGCAACAGCAGACAAAGAAATGGAGTATAAAATTCTGTCAATGCATGGAAGCACCGTACTTGCAGGGCACGCCAAAATTGGTGCTGATGGAAAAACCATACTGTCGGTCGGCTCACTTAAAACCGGCACGTATCTCTTGCACTTTACCGATGGCCAACGCAGCATTTCTGCCAAAATGGTGAAACGATAAACACAAAAAATTCAACTGATGATTACAGCTCTTTCTGATGAGTTTTTTATGATTGAAGCCCTAAAAGAGGCGGCCAAGGCTGCCTCTGAAGGGGAAGTTCCCATTGGTGCAGTGGTTGTTTGCAACCAAACCATTGTTGCCCGTGCACACAACCTCACCGAAAAACTCACTGATGTTACCGCACATGCCGAAATACTAGCCATCACCTCGGCAGCCCAACATTTGGGAGGTAAATATTTAGAAAATTGTGTCATTTATATCAGCCTCGAACCTTGTGTGATGTGTGCAGGCGCACTTTATCACAGCCACATTAGCAGAGTGGTGTGGGCCGCCGACGATCCTAAAAAAGGATTCAGCAGGTTTGGAATGGAGCTTTTACATCCTAAAACCGAAATTCAAAAAGGATTGTTAGCTGAAAAAAGTGAGTTGATGCTCAAGGATTTTTTTCAAAAAAGACGTTGAAATCTAAGCGCTTACCAATCGAAGCCCTCCATCTTCACACAAGATAGGCAGCACAGCTACCAGATTGGTTTGAAGACAATACCTTACATCCTTTTCAAAACCAATGGATTGAAGATAATTTACATGTTTACAATGCTGAAGTTTCTTCTGCAAATCTTGTTCTCCCTCGCGGAAAAAAGACAATGCCATTTGGCCCAAATCATCGGGCGCAACGGTAGCAAACCGCATCAGTTCATTGATGATCATACCCGCACACAAGGCATCATCTAATGAGAAAAAGCCATTGGTTCCGGCACACACGATAACAAGATCATTGGCCGATTGGATAATCTGCTGCGCCGCTACTGCCACATTCAAAAACGAAACCGCATATAACTCCTTCGCTGCATTGCTGTTACGAATGGCCAAGGTGCCGTTGGTGGTGGTTAAAATAATGGTTTTTCCGTCTATCGTTTCGGGTTGATACGAAAAAGGAGAGTTTCCAAGATGAAACCCTTCAATGATGATACCACCTCTTTCGCCTCCTTTGAGGGCAGTGCCGGGCTCATAGAGTGAAAATAAGGATTCGGCTTCGGGAATGGAAGCCACCGGAACCACTGCCTTGGCACCATTAAAAAGAGCTGTGGTGATCACCGACGTTGCCCTGAGCACATCAATTACCACCACAGTTTTATTAATAACAAACTCTTTTTGAACTTGTTGCGCCGTAGCCACTACTTTAATATTCATGGCCTGCAAGGCTTATGGGTTATTGATATCAATACCAAGTGAAATATCAAGACCCAATGCGGTTTTCACCAAGGCGTTGTCCAAAGTAACGAAGTTAGGTTTGACGATAGCATCCATCAGCGGAACAGAAACAAAGTAAGGATGACGATAAGACACCATTTTTCCGAAATCTTTTTTCAAAGCCATTTCAAATGCTTTGATACCAAACTGCGCTGAAAGCACTCTATCATAGGCAATAGGCACGCCTCCACGTAAAAGATGGCCCAAAACGGTTTCACGCATATCTGGTTCAAATCCGGCTTGTTTTAATTCTTTGATGAGTTGTCTTCCAATGCCACCTAATTTAATATTTTCATAACCCACCTCTTCACTCTTCTCAAAAACCATAGTTCCATTTTTAGGACTGGCTCCTTCGGAAACCACAACAACAGCAAATCCACGGCCACGCGAGAAACGCGATTCAAGTTTTTGTTTCACAATATTAATGTCATAAGGAAACTCGGGAATCAGGCAAACCTCAGCACCACCTGCAACAGCGGCGTTTAGCGCAATCCATCCGGCATAACGACCCATGACCTCAACCACAAAAACACGGTTGTGACTTGCGGCAGTGGTCACCAATTTATCTACAGCCTCGGTGGCAATCTCAACAGCGGTTTGAAAACCGAAAGTTGAATCGGTGGACGATAAATCGTTGTCAATCGTTTTTGGCACTCCAATCACCGGTAGGCCTTTTTCAAAGAGCAGCTGAGAAATTCTTTGCGATCCGTCGCCACCAATGTTAATGACAGCGTCAATACCCATATATTGGATTTTCCGGATCATTTCATCAGAGCGATCCGCAGCGCCCCAAGTTCCATCGGCATTTTTTATCGGCCAAGCAAATGGGCCTCCTTTGTTGGTGGTTTCGAGTATTGTACCACCTTGAAAATGAATCCCTTTCACCAATTCAGGAGTCAACAATTTGATTTCGCTGGGCTCCCAAAGCACACCATTAAAAGCCTGCATGCTGCCCAAAACCTCCCAATCTTTTTCCTGTGCAGCGCGTTTTACGATGGCCCTTATCACGGCATTGAGTCCGGGGCAATCGCCACCACCTGTTACAATTAATAATCTTTTCATGTATGATATAAAATTAAATCTCTAACATATTCATTCAAAACGTTTTATAAAAATAAATCCATTGTTGAAAGGCAGGATGTATTGTAACAAAACAGTTTCACCACTACAAAGATAGGCTTCTTCACCCTGTTTGGCAACGACAACGAACTGTTGTTTTGCAACTTCGCATTGCAAACGGTTGTAATTGGAATGATTTCACAAACTGGTAGGTACGAAAAGCAAAAGCCTCCGGTGGGGGAGGCTTTGTTGTGGTACCACTCGGGATCGAACCAAGGACACACGGATTTTCAGTCCGTTGCTCTACCAGCTGAGCTATGGTACCAGCTCGAATTGGGCTGCAAATATATAACTTTTCTTAGGAAAGATAAAACTTTCTAAAAAAAACTACCTACTGGCCCTTTATGCCTAATTTTGCGGAAGGATGGAAAACATAAGATTTTGATACAACTTGCTGTAGATATAGGGAATAGCTTTGCTAAGGCTGCTTTATTTGACGGCAGTAATCACCTTGGGTTTCAGTATTTCGATGACAAAGATCCATCGGCACTGCTTCCGCTTTTCGCCAATTTTGCTCCTCCAACCTCTTGTTTGATCGCCACAGTGAGGGCCATTGACGGCGCATTGCTCGATTTTCTGAGTTCATTTTGCGAAACTCGTTTTCTGAGTTCCGAAACAGCACTTCCTTTTCGAATAGCCTATCAAACCCCTCAAACTTTAGGTCCCGATCGCATTGCCGCAGTAGCTGCCGCTTATGGGAAGTTTCCAAAAAAGAACGTTTTGGTAATTGACATGGGCACTTGCATTACCTATGATCTACTCACTGCACAAAAAGTTTATCAAGGAGGAAGTATCAGTCCCGGCATTGCCATGCGTTTTAAAGCCATGCACCAATTCACCGGAAAATTGCCTGCTGTTGAAGCAGTTGACCATGCACCCCTGATAGGATTTAACACCACCACAGCCATGCAATCGGGTGTAATGTGGGGCATACAAGCTGAAATAGATGGAATTATTGACGCTTATGCCCATCTTTACGAAGATTTAACAGTACTAATAGGTGGCGGAGACAATAAATATTTTGATAAAAAGTTTAGAATTAGCATCTTTGCAAGCTCAAATCTTGTCATAGAGGGCTTGAAAATCATAATGGATTATAATGAGATTGGATAACTTGAGAAAAATTACCCTTTTGTTTTCAGTATTTTTATCGGTGATTAGCGCTTCGGCACAAACCGGAATTGATTCGCCATATTCAAGATTTGGGATCGGAAATATCTCCTCCTCAAGTCCAAACGCCCGCCAGCAAGCCATGGGAGGTATTGGTAATGCGTTGACTACCAGCCGTTTTGTAAACCCATCCAATCCGGCTACCTATTCAGGTTTTGATTCGCTTTCTTTCCTTTTTAATGCAGGTTTCAGTGCTTCCGCAGTCACCTACACAACCACCAAGCAAACTGAAAAAGGCAATTCAGCAGGTCTGGCATATTTTTCAACCGGCTTTCCTATTATGTCGTGGTGGCGCATGGCCATTGGGTTAACGCCTGCCAGCAGAATAGGTTTCAACGTGATCGTGCCGGGAGTTTCCGAACAAAACATAGCTTACAACAAAAGCTATGAAGGCAATGGAGGCTTGAACCGGTTGTATTTCGGCAACTCCTTCCGCATCAGCAAAAACCTTTCAGCAGGAATCAATGTCAATTATCTTTTTGGTAAAAGCACCACCTCGTCTTTTCTCTATTTTCCCGATTCGGGGTATATGGCCACCACTAAAGTGGAGAGCCGTTTGCTTGCAAATGATATTTCAGTTGACTACGGTTTGTTGTACACTTTAAAGTTGACCGATCAGGAGCGATTACATTTAGGTGCCACCTTTGGTCAAAAAATGAACCTCGGTGTCACACGCGAATACTTGATCCAGTCGCAGTTTGGCGGCCTTAATGGCAGCATTGAACAAGCTTTAGACACCATTTTATACAACCCATCGCAAAAAGGAACCTTGGTTTTGCCTCCCAAAGCAGGATTAGGTTTGGTGTATGAGAAATCGAACCAATGGCTTGCCGGCATTGATTTCAACTGGCAGAACTGGGAAAAATACCAACTTTTTAACCAAAGCGATTCACTCATAAACAGCTGGAACATAGCTGCCGGCGGTCAGTTTACGCCCAACAACACCTCAATTTCGGGCTACTGGAAACGTGTGACTTACCGCGCCGGTGCTCGTTACAACCAAACCTATTTAAAAATTAACGGAAAACCCATCAATGAGTTTGGCATAAGTTTTGGAATGGGATTGCCATTGCCGCGTTCTTTAACAACCATTGATTTGAGCATAGAGCTTGGCCGAAGGGGAACGATGAACGAGAATCTTATTCGTGAAACATTTGTCAACTTCACCTTAGGCATTTCCATTTATGAACGTTGGTTTGTAAAAAGTAGATACAATTAATTCGGTTTAACTATACATTAACGATTATGAAACCAAAGGCTTCGATTAAAATAATTCTGTTACTCTTTGCTGCAACTTTTATGCTGCAATTAAATGCCAATGCAGACGGCTTTAGCAAGTTACAGCAACAGGACGACAAAATGCCGAAATACGGCCTCGATAGCGTCAACTGCATCATCAACATTTCCTTGTATCGCGAATTCCAAAAACAATGGAAAGCAAGCGATTATGAATCACCAGTGATTAAAGACGTGATTGGCCCTTGGAGATGGGTGTTTAAGAACTGTCCTTTGGCCAGCGAAAACACTTATATTGACGGTGTGAAAATTATGCAGTACCGCATCGAAAAAGAGAAAGATCCAGCTATCAAAGCAAAACTGATTGACTCGTTGATGATGGTTTACGACCAACGTATTGAATATTTTCCAAACCATTTCAAAACCGGAATGCCACAAATAGGCACAGTTTTTGGCCGTAAAGGCGTTGATTTGATCACCTACGACCAAGAACGCTTCGAAGATGCATACAACATTCTCAAAAAATCTGTTGAGCTTGATGGGGATGAATCGGACGGAACCGTTTTGATTTATTATTTCCGTACCGTGATTAAAATGGCACGCAAATCAAAAGTTGACAGTGCCGTTATTGTTGATGTTTACGACCAAGTGATTGACATCCTTGACCATAACATTACCAAACTCACCGCAGCCGGCGATACCAAATGGGTAGAAAACTACAAGAACTTCAAAGGCAACATTGACGCCACTTTTGAACCCTTTGCCTCATGCCCCGATTTGGTCAGAATTTATGCCAATAAGTTAAAAAAGAATCCTCAAGACGTGGATCTGTTAAAGAAAGTGACCAGTTTGCTCGACCGCCGCAGCTGTCAGGGCGATCCTCTCTATCTCAAATCGAGCATGCAGCTCCATAAGCTTGAACCCAGCCCCGAATCGGCTTATAACATTGGAAGGCTTTTGTTGAGAGAAGAAAAATACAGCGAAGCCATCGGTTATTTTGACGAAGCCACCAAATCGGCTGATATTGACAAGCAACATAACTCCTATAAATACCTCGCTGAAACCCTTCGCGCGGTAAAAAACTATCCCCGCTCACGTCAAATGGCTCTCAAAGCCATTGAATTGAAACCCGATGATGGGGGACCGTATATCACAATCGGTGATGTGTATGCTGCCAGCGCAAAAGACTGTGGATCAAATGATCTTACAAGCCGCGTTGCTTATTGGGCTGCCGTTGACAAATACCAACAGGCCCGACGTGTTGACGAATCGCAAGCCGATGTTGCCAATAAACGCATTGCCACTTATTCAGTTTACTTCCCCAGCCTCGAAACCATCTTTTTTCATGGTCTGGAAGAAGGAGCATCTTATAGTATTGATTGCTGGTTTAAAGAAGAAACAACAGTAAGAGCCTCAAAATAATGTGTTTGCGATTGGGCAGATGCCTGTACGGAAACAAATATTTCAACATCATGTCAATGGTTTTCATGGGCATGATGTTGTTTTCTTGTGAAAACTCCCTCACAGTGGTGAAAGAAATTACTGCCCAAGACACTTTGGCTGCCGTTACCGCGAATGACATTGTTTATTTCAGAAGCGATTCGGGGATGGTTTTTATGAAACTCGAAGCACCACTAATGCTTCGCGCCGAAGGCACAGACCCTACCATTGAATTTCCCGAAGGCTTTGTTGCCAACTTTTTTGATTCGTTGCAGCAACCGGCCTCGCAAATCAAAGCCAACTACGGCATCAGTTACGAAAACACCCAAATTATGATTGCAAAAAACGAGGTGGAAGTTCAAAATTTCGAAACACAAGAAACCCTTCAAACAGACACACTCGTCTGGAACCAGAAAACAAAACGCATCTCTACGCGTTCGCTGGTAAAAATAACCTCACCCGATAAAGTGATTTATGGCGACAGCCTTGTGGCCGCCGAAGACTTCTCTACACGAACAATATACAACATCAGAGCCACCATTGAAGTGGACGAAAACGAAGAGCTTTAACCTACCTAAGCATGCTTCTGCTTGAACAAAGATGTTTAGCTGCACGGTCTAAATACTATCTTTGCAAACTATTACCACTTGCAACAAAATAAATTTTCATGACCGGTTGGACCACCATTTCCATTTCGCTTGTTTTTTCCGCCTTCTTTTCGGGGATGGAAATTGCATTTGTGAGTGCCAACCGCCTCAAGGTTGAACTCGAAATGAAAAAGAAAAGCACCCGCTCTAAAGTGCTCAACATCTTTTTCAAAAACCCTTCACGGTTTATTGGCGCTTTGCTTCTGGGCAACAATATTGCTTTGGTCATTTACGGTATCGCCATGGCCAAGGCACTTGAGCCAATGCTTATTGCTTGGCTTCCGGTTGCCGCGCAAACAGGCCTAAGCTTTGTGCTGATTCAAACGCTGATCTCCACTTTTTTGATTCTGATTGTTGGTGAATACATTCCAAAAGTCGTTTTTAGAATTAATCCCAACGGACTGCTTAATAGTTTTACGTACCCCACGGGCTTCCTTTATTTCTTGTTGTATCCCTTAATTATTATTTACATCGGAACAGCCGAAATTATTTTGAAAAGGCTTTTTCGTCTCAAATTAGAACGCAACACCTATAAGTTCAGCACCATTGACCTGAATGAATATATTAGGGATCATACGCCCAACGAAGAAAGTTCAGACGACATCAACCCCGATATTCAGATTTTACAAAATGCTATGGAGTTTAGGCACATCAAGTTACGTGAGTGCATGGTACCACGAACAGAAATTGAAGCCATTAATATTGACAACGACATCAGCACCTTACTCGAAAAATTTGCCGACACCAAACATTCCAAAATTCTCATTTATCAAGGCAGCTTAGACAATATTATAGGGTATGTTCATTCTTATGATCTGTTCAAACGACCTTCTACCATTGCCGAAGTGCTGCGAAAAATAGATATTTACCCCGAAACTTTTGCAGCCTCGCGCCTGTTGACCCGTTTTGCGCAATCGCGCCAAGGAATAGCATTGGTTGTTGATGAATTTGGTGGCACCTCGGGCATTGTGAGCATGGAAGACGTGATAGAAGAAATTTTTGGCGAGATAGAAGACGAATTTGATGAAGAAGAAACTGTTGAACAACAACTCAGCGACAGTGAATTTCTTTTTTCGGCCCGCCTCGAAATTGATTACCTCAACAACGAATACAACCTTCACCTTCCCGAATCGGAAGACTATGAAACCCTCGCCGGTTTCATCATCCACCACCATGAAAGTATTCCTGTGATGAATGAAATTATTTTTATCGAACCCTTCCATTTCACCGTTGTGAAAGCTACCGACAATAAACTGCTCGAAGTTAAACTTCGCCTAATAGAATAAACTTTCAACATCTCGGTTTTTGATATGAAAACAAAAATCAGCCTGTGAAACTTATCAACACCGATTTCGCTTTTAATCAATTGGTTAGTTTCGTTATCAACAATCGCAATTAATCGGTGTTTTATTTTCATAGATTAACTTTCTGTTGTACATTTGCACCCTATTTTAAAATAATGGTATTATTATGGCCGTAATTGGAAAAATCAGACAACGCTCAGGATTACTGATAGTCGTGATAGGTATAGCGCTGGCTGCCTTCATTTTAGGCGACTTCGCCAAAAAAAACAATCGTCAAACCCCAAACATCGGTGTGGTGAATGGCGAAAGCATCAGCATACAAGACTTCAACCGTAAATTTGAAGAAAATGTTGAAGCCACTAGAAAACAACGTCAAGTTGAACGTCTTTCTCAAGATGAGATGTTTAGGGTTCGTGAAACCACCTGGAACCAAATGGTTCAGGATATGGTGATGAAAGAAGAGATGGATAAACTGGGACTCATTGTTACCACAGAGGAGCTTTTTGACCAAATTCAAGGTACCAATCCACATCCCGCGGTAATCAGCAATTTTCAAAATCCTGAAACAGGACAATATGATAGAAGTCTTGTAATGAACTACTTGCAAAACCTTGATCAGATGCAGCAAGCCGCAAAAGACCAATGGTTGGTGTTTGAAAGATACATTAAAGAAGACAGGTTGAAAACAAAATACGAAAACCTGATCACCAAAAGCTACCACATGCCCAAGGCAATGGCTGAGTTAACTTTTCATGACAAAAATGACAAAGTACAAATTTCGCTCACCGGCATTCGCTATGCCACAGTAGCCGATTCATTGGTAACTGTAAGCGACAAAGATTACCAAGAATTTTACACTGAAAACAAGAAAAGCTTTGAGCGCGAAGCCACGCGAGATATTGAATACCTTGTTTTCGACATCGTTGCTTCACAAGAAGACAATAACAAGGCTCAGGCTATGATTCAACAATTGGCCGAAGAGTTTCGCAGCACCACCAATGTAGCCGGATTCGTAAACGCCAATTCAGAAACCCGTTACGACAGCACTTGGCTGACAAGAGAAGCCGTTCCGGTCAACCTTGAGAGCATCATCTTCGACCAAGAACCCGGTTTTGTTTATGGTCCTTATTTTGATGAAGGAAGCTACAAACTCACCCGTCTTGTGGATGCCGCCTCACGCCCCGATTCATTAAAAGCAAGCCATATCTTGATTGCTTACAGCGGCTCCATGCGCAGCGAACAAACACGCACCAAAGCGCAAGCCCAAAACATGGCCGATAGCCTTTTGAACGAAATTAAAAAGAAAAACCTTAAAATTACCGATTTGGCAGCCACCCTCAGTGATGACCAAAGTGCACAAACCAATGCCGGCGACTTAGGGTGGTTCAAAGACGGTCAAATGGTTGTGCCTTTCAACAATTTTGTTCTCGACAATAAAGTTGGAACAATCGGCATTGCTGAAACCGATTTTGGTTACCACATCATTGAAGTTACAGGCAAAAAAGAACCACAAAAAATGATTCGTTTGGCAACCATCACCTACGAAGTAGCACCCAGCACCAAAACATACCAAGACGTTTTTGCCAAAGCAAGTAAGTTTGCTACAGATAACAAAACCGCCGAACAATTCAACAAAACAGTCGAAGCCGACGGTTTGAACAAACGCGTTGCTCCAGCCTTGCGCGAGATGAGCAACCGTATCCCGGGAATTGAAAACCCACGCCAAGTGATCCGTTGGGCATTCGACAGTGAAACCTCCGTTGGTGATGTTTCAACTATTTTCGACCTCGACGATATGTTTGTGATTGCACTTTTAACCAAGAAATCCGACAAAGGCATCCCGGAATTGGCAGATATCAAAGAAACCATTCAACCACAGGTGCTTAATAAGAAAAAAGGCGAATACATTGTGGAGAAAATGAAAGCTCAAGGAGAAGATTTGAACTTGATCGCTTCCACTTTCAATTCACAAGTTGAATCCACCGATCTTACTTTCGACTCCCGTATGCTGCTTAATTTCGGACAAGAAAGCAAAGTGATTGGTAAGATATTTACCCTTTCCAATGGCAGCTTCGCCCCTATTGCAGGTTCAACGGCTGCTTTTGCGGTGAAGGTAAACAACATTACCGTGGCAACTTTGCCAAGCCAACTGGACCAATTGACTACCGAAGGTCGCAGTGCCTTTGAGGCAAGTGTGCGCAACAATGCCGCCTTCCGTGCCCTAGAAAAGGTGATTAAAATTGAAGATAACAGGATGTTGTTCTATTAGAGAGCAAATTTCTAACAACAAAAAAACCACGACTTTGAAAGCGTGGTTTTTTTGTTTAGCAAGGTTTGGGTTATTCCTGACCCGTTCGTTTTAAAAAGTGTATTGAATCTCCGGGCAGATGATAGCTAATGGTTTCGCCAATCGAGGCTATTGACTCATTTAAGCTCACCGTGCTGAGTGAGGCATCTTTTTCAAGATTGGGTTTGTTGTCGTACAATAAATATTGTTTTCTGTTTACCACCGGTGTGAGGTTGGGCATAACCACATTGGCTCCTGCCAAAAGACCTTTTTGTCGCCCTTGCGGATCGAGAGTTTCAAGCGCTGTAGAGGCTGCAATGTTAATCCATGGCATATTGATGCGCAAAAGGGCAATCATCAGCAAGCCGATGCGGAAACGCTCATTGGCAGGCCATAAACAAGCCAGCTGATCAAAGAGTGGTGTTTCGGCATGTTCGATATAAGGTCCCATGCCCACCATGTCAATATCGAGCGAACGGAAATACAATAAATCATTGGCCAAATCTTGAATGGTTTGCTGCGGCAATCCGATCATCACGCCGGTACCCACCTGATAGCCTGCTTCCTTTAGATCTGCCAATGCTTTTATTCTCAGTTGAAAGTTGTGGTGCTTGTTTCGGGGATGAATTTTGTAAAACAAAGCTTCGTTGGTTGTTTCAATACGCAACAAATACCTTTCGGCCCCGGCCTCTCGCCATAAACGATAAGTGTCGAGGGTTTGCTCGCCACACGAAAGGGTGATGGTTAGTTCGTTATGGGTGCGTTGATGAATTTCCTTGAGCAGACGCGCAATCAGCTTGGTAAAAGCCACCGATTGGCGTTCTCCGGTTTGAATCACGAGAGATCCAAAACCGTTTTTCCACGCAAAATCGGCAGCATGAAACACTTCCTCATCACTAAGTGTATAGCGTTCCACATGCTTGTTGCTTCCTCTGATGCCACAGTAATAACAATTTTTGGCGCAAACGTTTGACAGCTCTATTAAACCGCGCAGATACACCTTTCGACCTGGATTTGAAGCTTTAATGTACAATCCTCGATCGAGAATCAGCCGGGTTTCTTCTGCCGAACTCACGCTTAACAATTCCACCAACTCAGAAAAAGAATGTTGGCTTTTGCTTATTAACTCAATTACTCTATTGGTCATGGTTTTAGTTTTAAAAATGGCTCCATCACCCGCTCGAAAATACCGTTGAGATAGGCGATCGTCATTCCGTAGTTGCTTACCGCGATGTTGGCATCAACGGCGGGTTTGAGCCTGTTGAGTAATTGTTTACGGGTAACAACACAACCACCGCATTGAATCACCATGCGGTAACTTGAAACATTTTCAACGCTTGTCATTCCGGCAACGATGTCAAAATGAAGGTCTTTTCCGGAAAACTTTTTGATCCAGTTGGGTAGTTTTTGCCTGCCAATATCTTCGCAGCTCACCTGATGGGTACATGATTCGAGGATAAGAATTTTGTCGCCATCTTCAAGTTTTCCCAAGGTGGGAGTGCCGGCGATATAGTGATCAAAATCGCCTCGAAGACGGGCGAAAATTATACTGAAGCTGGTAAGCGGCACCTGTGGAGGCACAATAGAGTTGACAAAAGCAAAAGCCTGACTGTCGGTGACAACCAACTGAGGCAAGGGCATCCCACTCTCGAAATATTGTTTGAGATGCGTTTCCTTGAGGACGACACAAATATTGTCGTTGTCTAAAACATCTCTTATGGCCATCACCTGTGGCAAAATCATCCGACCATCGGGGGCTTCGGAATCAATGGGAGTAACCAACAAAATCAAGCCGTTAGGTTTCACAATGCCTTCCAACAATGATGGTTTTTGGTAAGCCGTTTCGGGAATGGTACGCTTGAGTACTTCAGTAAGTTTTTCTAAATGGTTTTTATCAACCGTGCTAAAATCAATGACCACAGCCTGTGAAAACCCTTTAATTTTTTCAATTGTGAGGTCTTCAAGCGGTTGAAGATCAGATTTGTTGTGTACGATAAGGTAAGGAATACTTAAATCTCTAAACTGTTTGATAAGTTCCTTTTCGTAAAAGCCAAACTCATTGTGGGCAATAACAAGGATGGCGCAATCAATGGTTTTAAGGGCTTCGTAGGTTTTTTTGATACGTTTTTCGCCCAGCTCCCCCGTGTCGTCAATTCCGGCAGTATCCACGATGATGGCCGGTCCAATCCCAAAAATCTCAATAGATTTCTTCACTGGATCGGTAGTAGTTCCGGGTTCGGGCGAAACGATGGCCACTTCCTGGTTCACCATCAGGTTGATGATAGAGCTTTTTCCGTTGTTACGCCGTCCAAAAATTCCAATATGGGGTTTGAGGTCTTTTCCTTTTGCCATGGTATTATTTGGTTAAAAGTAAAGGTCTCTTTCTCCTTTTTTGATACGCTCAACCCTTTCGGCCACCTTTACTTTATAATCGTTATCCTCCATTTCGGTGATGCTTCTTTCAATCAATGCCCATCCTTTGGCGGCAGTGGTTTCGGAGGCATAGTCAATGATATATTCTGCCAAGGTGAGCAGGGCGTTTGGCGTACAGAATTTTTTGATAAATCCGGGTACGCTAAACTCCATAAAATGCTGTCCTGTACGCCCTTTACGATAACATGCCGTGCAAAACGAAGGAATATAGTCGCTTTCGATCAGCTCATCAATCACTGCATTGAGGGTGCGGTCGTCGTTGATTTTAAACTGTTCCTTGGTCAAATTTTGATCTACTTCAGGGTTTTCGGCATAGGCGCCCATTTCGAGTTTTGTTCCGGCATCAATTTGCGAGCAGCCAAAGGCCAAAACTTCTTTGCGGATGACTTCATTTTCGCGGGCGGTAAGGATGAGTCCGGTGTAAGGAACAGCCAAACGAAGAATGGCAACCAAACGCGTAAATTCCTCATCAGTAACCTGATAGCTATCGTCTAAATCATAGTCAAGTGCATCTTGAATGCGTGGAAAAGAAATGGTATGCGGGCCCACATTGTAGCAAGCCTCGAGATGGTTGACATGGCGCAGCAGAGACAAAACCTCGAAACGCCAGTCGTATAAACCAAACAATGCACCGATGCCTACATCGTCAATGCCGGCTTCCATAGCCCTATCGAGAGCAGTTAAGCGGTAATCGTAGTCCGCTTTTCGTCCGGATGGGTGACATACTTTGTAGGTTTCATGGTGATACGTTTCTTGAAAAACCTGATAGGTTCCAATGCCTGACTCGTGTATGGTTTTAAAACCGTCAATATCAAAAGGAGCCGCGTTGATGTTCACCCTGCGTATTTCGCCGTGATTTGTTTTCACTTTATACACCTCACGAACCGTATCAGCTATAAAATCAGCCGAATAGGTGCGATGTTCGCCAAAAACCAAAATCAAACGTTTCTGGCCATGCTCTTCCAAGGCCTTCACGTTGGCAATCAGTTCATCTTTGGTCAGGGTTTTTCTTACCGCAGTGGTGTTGGAGGCCTTAAAACCGCAATATCTACAGTTGTTGGAGCAATAGTTGCCCACATAAAGCGGGGCAAAAAGCACAATTCGCTTTCCGTACACCCTTTCTTTTAATGTGCGTGCTCCTTGTTTGATAAGCTCAATCAACTCAGGATCAGTGGCGTTGAGCAACAACGCAGTTTCAGCCAATGACAATCGGTGTTTGTTGAGTGATTTTTCAACAACAGCATGAACCGCTTCTTTAGTTGGTTGGGCCTGGTTGATAAAATCCCATATTTCTTCATCGTCCAAAAACGGTTGCATGGAGACATCGGGAAGTTTGTATTGTTGAGGATAAAATTTCACTTGTTTAAGATTTTACTTGTTATAATTGAAGATTTAAGTCCCTTATTACCTGATTATAATTTCAGTAATTAACTCACTGATTTTTTAATATTTACCTTAAAAATGATGTTTTGGTTAGCAGATCAATTGCGGGGCAAAGATACGCTGAAAGTTGTCCCCTCATCGGGAACGCTCTTCACTTGTATGGTTCCATTGTATTGTTCGACCATTTTTTTTGTGATCGAGAGGCCAAGGCCGCTTCCGGTAATTTCCTTTGTTTTGGAGTTTTTAATGCGCACAAAATCCTGAAAGATTTTGTCGAGGTCCTCGTCGGACATGCCAATACCGGTATCAGAAACCGAGACCAATACTTCCTTTCCAAAGTCTTCGATAATAATTTCTACCTTTCCATTGTCGCGGTTATATTTCACCGCATTGGAAACAAGGTTGTTAAAAATGATTTCCATTTCATTGGCATCGGCAAGCAGGTAGGTGTTTCCAATGGTTTTGAGGTTCATTTTCACGTTTTTTTGTATCGAATAAGGTTCCATGGTGTCCATTGCTGTTCGGGCAACGGCTCCCAATTCGATTTCGCGAAGTTTTCTCTCTTTTTTTCCTGATTCTATTTTTGTAAGGTCGAGCAAATCCATGATAAGGTTACGCATTCCGCGCAGGCGAGCCAACGAGCGTTCGATCATTTTGTCGTAGCTTTCAATGGTATCGCCCAGCTGCTTTTCCTGCATCATTTTTAGGTAACCTTCCACCGCATTGATGGGCGATTTGAGTTCGTGCGACAAGACAGATAGAAACTGAAAACGGATTTGTTTTCCTTCGAGCTGCATTTTTTTTGTCATCCGTTTCAGGTAGAGGTGTTTGGCCACATTTTCGATGCTGGCTCTCAATTCCTGTGGAGTAAAGGGCTTGGGCATGAAATTAAAAGCGCCATTTTTGGTGGCTTTAATGGCCAAATCGAGTGAGGCGTAGGAGGTAATCATCATCACAGCCAAATCAAAGTCTTGGTTTTTGATGTACTCCAGAACCTCAATCCCGTCCATTCCGGGCAGTTTATTATCGAGCAGCACCACATCCACCTTTTGTTGATTTAAAATCTCTATCGCTTCTTCGCCTGTTCCGGCATCAATGAGGTTGAAGTCGAAATCCTCATCCATGAAGGCATAGCCCACGGAATAGTTTCCCAGAATACGACGGATGCCCGACCGGATACCCGGTTCGTCATCCACAATCAATACATGCAATGTTGCCATTTCGAGCGTTTTGTTGAAGCAGTTTAGAGTTTTAGAAGCTTGTTTATTTCCCGGTGGAGCTGGTCGCTTCGGATTCCCTTTTCGAGGTAGAGATCGGCTTTAATCCATCCTTTTCCGTTCTCGCCATGCAAGTCGAAGCTGTATCCGGTTTCGGCAGTTGCGGCCGACGCCATGATAATAGGCAGATCGGGATAGCGGCGTTTTGCTTTGTAGCAAAGGATAAAACCGCTGTCTTCGCTTTCCATCATCAAGTCAAAAATGGCCAAATCAGGCTTGGTTGTTTCCAAAACTTTTTCAGCCTCTGCTTGGCTTTCGGCTGTTTTCACCCGATAACCTAAGTTTTTGACCATAGCCTCCATTTGAAACAAATAGTCGGCGTCGTCATCTGCAATAAGAATCAGTTTTTTTTCGTTGCTCATTTTATTTTGAGTTTTTAATGATTTTATGAATCGTTGGGGTTTCTTGGTAAAGTGATGATAAAACTTGTTCCCAGCGGGCCTTTTTCCGGCTCGCTATTGGAAACGATATTAATTTTTCCTTTGTGCATTTTCACTATCCCGTAACAAAGCGGAAGACCCAGTCCGGTACCTTTTCCCACTTCTTTGGTAGTAAAGAAAGGAGTGAAAAGCTTGTCCATATTTTCGGGTGTAATGCCCGATCCGCTATCGCTGATGGTGATCTCTACTTCGTTTGGTTTACCCTTGAGTTTCACTACCAGCCGACCCACGCCTTGCATGGCTTCGATGGCATTTTTTTCGAGATTTGTAAACACCTGCATCATTTGATCAGCATCAATAAAAACGTAGGGGTCATCAAGATCAACCTCCATGCTGATGGTTACTTGGTCAGGCACCACCACCGATTGCAAACTTCGGGTGGCGAATTGTTCAAGATCAGTTTCGGTAAGCCTCACTTGGTTTTTTCGTGCAAAATTGAGCAATCCACCTACAATTTTCCTGCATCTATCGGCCTGTTCTACTATCAGTTGCAAATCTTCGCGCATAGTAGAATCGGTTGTTTCATCGAGGATGAGGTTGCTGTACATGGTGATTACACCGAGCGGATTGTTGAGTTCATGTGCAATGCCGGCAGAAAGCTGGCCCATATGGGCTAATTTTTCCGACTGTTTAAGGGCCTCGCGGGCTGTGTTGAGTTCAAGATTAGAGAGATTGACTTTCTCAATACTTTGATGAAGCTTTTCGATGGCATACGGCAGGCACATTTCACTCTCGGCTAAACCTTGAACAATGGCAATGGCATGTTCCACGCAGGTATCGTAGCCACAAGCGCCACAGTCGAGATAGTCTGTAGGATCGTTTTTCCCCATCTCGAACAACACCTCAGCCACCCGTTCAGAAGAAGGCTTATCGAGCCGACGATCCATTTGTTGGAAGTCGTTTGACACGTCAATGTCTTTAGCTTCAGCCATTTGCTTTTCCCACTCGGCCTTATCACTACGTTTCATCTTTTGATCCACAAAATTAGAAACGCAGGCGCGACGTTGGTATTTATTGCCGTTTTTCGACATCCCAGGCCCCATGATACAGCCTTCGCAGCACAGCAGCTCGAGATGTTTAACCTTTAGCGTTCCTTTACCAAATTCGTTGATGGCATCCATGAAGTTGCGGCGGCCTTCGGCAACAATTATATCGCCTTTGGTGAGGTCGGGTTCCACATCCATGTTCTGCAATAAGCCATGGCTAATAGGAAAAACCGCGCCTTTTCCGGCATGTGGCGGATCAAACTCGCGTGGCTCAACACTTTCGGCAGTGATGCCTTTAATTTCAAACAATTCGCGTAACTCACTAAATGTTAAGGCGTATTGTATGTCGTCAGATTCTGCTTTTTTAGCAATACAAGGGCCAATGAAAACAACTTTCAGGTTATCTCCATGTTTCTTTTTCAAAAAACGCGAAGCTGCCACCATGGGCGAAACCAACGGTGCCAAATTGCCGACCAAATGCGGCTGAAAATGCTCCACATAATACACTATGGCCGGACAATCAGAGGAAATAATCCCTTTTCCTTCATTTTTTTTATACAGGTCGCGATAAGCCACGGCCACCATATCAGCACCAAAAGCCACCTCTGTAACAAGGTCAAATCCAAGGGCTTTCACCATTGCCACCAGCACCTTATGGTCTTCAATTTCGGTAAACTCAGCGGGAAAACTAGGAGCTAAACAAGCTGCTGTTGGTTTATCAGACGCTAACAGCTCGAGCACCTCATCAGTAAGTTGTAAAAACACTTTGGCTTGTTGGCTACACACACGCACACAGTTTCCACAGCCGATGCAGCGTGTGCTAATGACCTCGGCCTGGCCGTTGATCATTTTAATGGCCTTTACAGGACATTCGCGCACACAAGTAAAACATACCCTGCACCGATCTTTTACGCTAAATACCAACTGTTTATAATTGCTGTTGTGTGCCATAAAGCATTGGAAAAGGGTGCAGGAAAATTAATTTTCCTGCACCATATTTTTAGTTTAAAACACTTCTCTTTTTTGATAATGTGTGTGCAACAAATGGTGGCTCTTGTGGCTTAAGGGCTTGCCAAGGAATTTGTCATAAAGCTCTACAATATACGGGTTTTTATGCGACATTTTAATGGCATCCTTTTCGTCAATATCATAAAGGGTTGCCATACGGGCTATGATTGCATTTTCGTCGGCTCCGATAGGCTGTCCGCCACCATTGATGCAGCCACCAGGGCAAGCCATTACTTCAATAAAATGGATGTCTTTGCGTCCGTTTCGAACCTCTTCGAGCAAGTCGGCGGCATTTTTCAATCCGCTAACCACTGCAACGCCCACATTCAAATCGCCAATTTGGACGTGGGCTTCTTTGTGGCCGGCCAAACCCCTAACGGCTTTCACCTGAAACTTAACCATCTCCTTTCCTGTGATGAAATAATGTGCTGTGCGTATGGCTGCTTCCATAACACCACCTGAGGAGCCGAAAATTTTACCGGCCGAGGAGCGAGTGCCCAATGGAGAATCAGCCAATTCGGGCTCAAGCATATTCACATCAATACCATGCAAGCGAATCAAACGGGCCAATTCACGTGTGGTGAGTACGGCATCAACATCGGAGATACCGTTTTGGGTCATTTCTTCACGTTGTTGTTCAAACTTTTTAGCCGTACACGGCATCACCGAAACGGAGTAGATGTTTTCTGGCGCAATTCCTTCTGTTTCGGCAAAGTAACTCTTGATGATTGCACCCATCATTTGTTGAGGCGATTTGCAACTGCTCAAGTGCGGCAACATGTCGTGGCTAAACTCTTCAGCATATTTTACCCAACCCGGGCAGCAGCTGGTGATCATGGGCAATACACCGTTGTTGGTAACCCGATGAATCAACTCAGAAGCCTCTTCCATAATCGTGAGGTCAGCAGAGAAGGAGGTGTCGAAAACAAAATCAAAGCCAATGCGACGAAGGGCTGCATTCATTTTTCCGATGATGTTTACACCTGGCTGAAAACCAAACTCTTCGGCTAAAGAAACAGAGATTGAAGGTGCATGTTGCACGATGACAACTTTGTTAGGATCGCAGAGGTTTTTCTTGATTTCGGCGATGTGTGGTTTTTCTTTGAGGGCACCTGTTGGACAAACCATAATACACTGGCCACAATTGACGCAAGTTGAAAGGTTAAGACCGTGGTTGAAAGCGGTATCAATAAAGGTTTTGCTTCCTCTGCCCACAAATTCAATGGCCGAAACACCTTCAATTTCTTCGCAAACGCGCACACAACGCCCGCAAAGGATACATTTAGCGGGATCGCGAACGATGCTTGCACTCGACACGTCGAGTTTGTAATTGTTTTTGTTTCCGCTGATGCGTCGCTCACGCACGTTAAGGTCCTCGGCCAGTTTTTGCAACTCGCAGCTCCCGTTTCTTTCGCAGTACAAACAATCGTCGGGATGGTTTGAAAGCAAAAGCTCCACAATGGTTTTGCGTGAATCAACAACCCTTGAAGAGTGTGTTTTGATTTTCATGCCGTTAGTCACCGGTTCGGAGCAGGCAGTAACCAAATTACGGCGACCCTCAACTTCCACCACGCACATACGGCACGACCCTGTAGGGAAAAGACCTTTCATGTGGCACAAAGTTGGAACGTTCATGCCATGTCGTTTAAGGGCATCGAGTATGGTTTCGCCTTCGTTGGCTAGTATTTTATTGCTATTGACTTCTATCGTAAGATTCATATTGATCGTTATTTTAGGTTTGACGCGTTGGATTAGCTTACTTTAACGGCATCGAAATTACAGGCTTCGAGACAGGCACCACAGCTGATACATTTATCGGGAATGATAAAATGAGGTTGTTTGCGTCCACCAATGATGGCGTTGGTCGGACATTTTTTTGCACAGATGGTACATCCGGTACATTTTTCAACATCAATGGTAAACTCACGCAAATTTTGACAAACGCCGGCGCGACATTTTTTATCGAAAACATGTTCTTCATATTCCTCTTTGAACCAACGTAAGGTGCTTAATACAGGATTTGGAGCCGTTTGTCCGAGACCACACAAAGAGGTGTCTTTGATCACATTACCTAAACCCTCGAGCTGCATAACCCCTTTGAAGCGGGCGAGAGGCTCATGAGTTTCGCGGTTTTTTGGTTTGGTAGTGATGCTTTCGAGAATTTCGAGCATACGGCGTGTGCCTTCACGACAAGGGATACATTTTCCGCAGCTTTCGCGCTGAATAAAATCCATAAAAAATTTAGCTACATCCACCATACAGGTATCTTCGTCCATCACCACCATACCGCCGGAACCCATCATAGCTCCTACGTTCACAAGGTTTTCATAGTCCACTTCAATGTCGAGATTGGCTTCGGTAACACATCCGCCCGATGGTCCGCCCATTTGCACGGCTTTGAATTTTTTTCCGTTGGCAATTCCTCCGGCAACTTTAAAAATGATGTCGCGGATGGTGGTTCCCATTGGAATTTCAATCAATCCCGTGGTGGTCACCTTTCCCGAAAGGGCAAACACTTTTGTGCCTTTGCTTGTGGCTGTTCCCATGGCACTGAACCAATCGGCACCCTTGTTTACAATTGTGGTAAGATTTGAAAAGGTTTCAACATTATTGATGATGGTTGGTTTACCGAACAATCCGCTCACAGCCGGAAATGGAGGCCTTGGGCGTGGCATTCCTCTTTTACCTTCGATACTGTGGATGAGGGCTGTTTCTTCGCCGCAGACGAAAGCACCTGCACCTTTTTTAATCACAAAATCAAGGTCAACACCCGAATCGAAGATATTATGTCCAATCAAACCATATTTACGGGCCTGTTCAATAGCAATTACGAGGCGCTCGATAGCCAAAGGATATTCGGCACGAATGTAAATGTAGGCTTTGGTGGCACCGATGGCAAAAGCAGCAATGGCCATGCCTTCGAGCAAGCGGTGCGGGTCGCCTTCAATCACGGCGCGGTCCATAAATGCACCCGGGTCGCCTTCGTCGGCATTGCAGATCAAGTATTTTTGATCGGCTTCGGTTGAAAGGGCAAACTTCCATTTTTTTCCGGTAGGGAATCCGCCGCCTCCGCGACCCCTAAGACCGCTTTTCTCAATTTGGTCGCACATTTCAGCCGGCGTATAAACTTTTAAAGTGTTGAGGTAGGCCTTGTAACCATCGCGAGCAATATATTCCTCGATGCTTACGGGGTTGATGATTCCGCAGTTTTCGAGAACGATTCGATGTTGTGGTTTAAAAAAGCGATGTTCGTCGAGATAGCTCACACCTTGCCAATCGGCTTGGTCTTCTTGGCTGCGGTACTGACCTAAATATGGTTGATCGGGAAGTTGGTCGGCAAATACACCATCGAGTATTTTTTCAACCAAATCACCGGTTACTTGCTCAAAAGAGATGCGTTTTTTGCCCGGCAATTTAATGTCCATAATTGGTTCCGAAGAACACAAGCCGATACAACCCACCGAAATTACCTCTGCTTCAATGTTGTGATTAGCGAGATATTCTTTGGCTTTTTTGATGGTTGCATTGGCACCGGCACCGAGGCCACAAGTTCCTGCACCGACAAAAATCAACGGTTTTGTGTTTTGGTCATTGCGGATCAGGCGCAGTTGGCTAAGTGTTTCGTTGCTAAAAGTTGCTTTTTCGCTCACTTTCAGCACATTGTTAATTAAAAAAGATTTATCGGCAATCATCTGTTTTCCTCCCTATTTCTATAATCTTCTACAATTGATTTGATGGATTCGCTGGTTACTTTGGCATGAAACTCACCATTGATGCTGATGACTGGTGCCAGACCGCAGGCCCCAATGCAGGCAACAACCTCGAGGCTGAATAGCTTATCGCGGGTTGTTTGTCCTGATTTTACTTTAAGTTGCTTTTCCATTTCATCGAGCACTGTGGCAGATCCCAGTACGTGGCACGCCGTACCGCGACACACTTGAACGTGGTATTTTCCGGGTTGTGTGAAGCGAAATTGGTTGTAAAATGTAGCAACCCCGAAAATTTTGCTTGCGGGCATTTGCAGGTACTTTCCAACTTCCACCACGGCTTCTTCGGATAAGAAACCAAGTTGATCTTGCACTTGTTGCAAAATAGGGATGAGACTGTCGTGTCCTCGATTGGGATAGTGATTGAGGATTTCGTGAACTGTACTTTTCATGTTTCTTTATGTTGAGCAACCGGTGAAAGACGCAAATGCCTTAGCCATAAGCGATCACCTTTTGTGGTTTGTTATATGAGCTAAAAAATTAAGCAAAGGATTATGAATTGGCTTGTTCAGTTTTTTTGGCCAGAATGCGCTCTACTTCGGGCAACACTCTGTTTCTGTCCACAGGCTTACGGATAAATCCATCAACAGGAACCCAAACCGAGCGGCCATCTTCGGCGCGGTAATCAATGCCCGAGTTACCGGTCACAATGTCCCTGATCAGAATCACCTGCAATTCTTTGTAGTTAGGATCACTCCTAAATTCCCGGGCCATGGCCTGAACGCTGGGTTTGGTGGTCATTAAAACTTCGATCGAAGTTTCAATCAATGTGGGAATGTGTTGAAGCTCAACATTGTCAACAAACTCTTTGGCCATTTCAAAACCTTCGTAATGGGTGGTCATCATCACATCTAAGATGGCCAAATCGGGTTTTTCTTTTAAGGCTATGGCTATACCTTCCTCTTTATTATATGCTGAAATAACTTCAAAGCCTTCGTTAGAAAGCATTTGCTCTAAAACGGTGATCACGTCCATGTCGTCATCAACTACCAAAATTTTTGCTTTTTTCATTGTATCTATTTTTTGAAGGTGAAAGTCTGTTATTCTTTTAACAACTCATGGCAAAATTACAACGATTCGCCATAGCAAAATAGGTTGATTGTTACTGTTTTCACAATAGATTAAATGTAAAAGAAGGAAAAAGAAACCAGCACTTTTACGCAAAAGCACAAAAAGGAAAGAGAAAAGCGGCTAACTTAAATATGAATAAGCCCATTACGGATGGCAAAAGCCAGCAACGACACTGTATTTTTGGTGTTGGTTTTCGCCATTAAGTTGGATTTATGACCCACAATGGTGCGTTCGCTAACAAACAGACGTTCACCAATTTCTTTGTTGTTTAAACCTTCGGCCAGCAACAGCATTACTTCGAGCTCACGTTTGGTAAGGACCAGATCATTGGTAGGTTTGTCCTCTTTGGTAACGGTTTTCGTAAAATAGTCCCAAAGCTCTTCGCTGTAATAATTTTTTCCGTTATAAACTGCCTGCAACGCCCTATCAAGCACCTCTTTACGAATATTTTTAATTAAAAACCCCTTCACTCCTGCCTCAATCATGCTTTGGATGTAGGCATCTTCTTTGAACATGGTAAGCGCAATAATTTTGATGGAAGGAACGCGTTCGATGGCTTTTTTTGTGGCTTCGATGCCATTCATGCGTGGCATTTCAATGTCCATGAGCACAATATCCGTTTCTTCTTGTTCGAGCAACTCAAGAAACTCAACCCCATCAGCGGCTTCGGCAACCACTTTGGCATATCCTAACTTATTGATGACCATTTTTAGTCCACTACGGAAAATTTCATGGTCGTCAACGATTGTAACACGGATAAGTGGATCCATGGCGTACTGTTTATTTTTTCACAGCAAAAGTAGTGAAACTTTGACACATATCACAAAAAACCTGCCCATAGAAGCGCATGTAATTCAAGAAAATAAGCCCTCATTCAAGTTATATCACTGCAAACAAAACACAAGATGTTGTGCTTTTTGCCATTTACTTCTTAGGAAACACCCATAACTTGAAGCCGGAGTTGGAGTTGCCAATGAGGTTGAATTTTTTCATAGCTTTGTTATTAATTCTTAAAAATCATCATCTATTTAAACACTTCAACATGAAAAAATTCCTCCTTTTCTTCTTGATTTTCGGTTCGCTTTTCCGCTTGAACCTGCGCGCCGATGAAGGCATGTGGATTCCAATGTTGGTTGAAAAGCTCAACCATGCCGACATGCAAAAACTTGGCTTACAGCTCAGTGCCGAAGAAATATACAGCATCAACAGCGGAAGCCTTAAAGATGCTATCATTATTTTTGGACGCGGTTGCACCGGCGAAATCATTTCCGATCAAGGCTTGATTCTCACCAATCACCACTGTGGATACGGCTCCATTCAATCGGTTAGCAGTGTAGAAAGCAACTACTTGCAAGATGGTTTTTGGGCCAAAGATTTTACAAGCGAAATTCCTGTTCCCGGCCTCAGCGTTCAGTTTTTGGTGAGCATGGACGATGTAACGACCAAAGTTTTGGACGGAATTGATGCCAACACCAGCGAAAAAGAAAGAGCTGAAAAAATCAATGAAAGATCGAAAGAAATAGCCAAAGCCTACACCGAAGGCACACACTACAATGCCATTGTAAAAGACTATTTCGAGGGAAGCGAATTTTACGTTTTGGTTTACGAAACTTTTACCGACATCCGTTTGGTTGGCACTCCACCCGAAGTGATCGGAAAATTTGGTGCCGACACCGACAACTGGATGTGGCCCCGCCATACCGGCGATTTTAGCATGTTTAGGGTGTATGCCAATGCCGCAAACAAACCTGCAGAATACAGTGCTGACAACCGTCCTTTCAAACCGCGTCACTTCCTTCCCATCTCTATTGACGGTGTAAAAAAAGATGATTTTGCTATGATTTTGGGTAATCCCGGCAGCACCGACCGCTACCTCACCTCTTATGGGGTTGAAATGGCCGTGAACGAAACCAATCCAACAAGGGTTAAAATTCGCGCTGAAAAACTCCGCATCATGAACGAAGGTATGGACAAAAGCAATGCCGTGCGCTTGAAATATTCGAGTAAATATGCAGGTGTGGCCAACTACTGGAAATACTTTATCGGACAAACCCGTGGCCTCAAACGTTTGGATGTGATTGAAAAAAAGCAACAAATTGAAAAGGATTTTACCGAAAGAGTAGAATCAAACCCCAATTTGATGCACAATTATGGCCAAGCTCTTCCCTTAATTTCTTCGGCCTACAAAAGCATGGGCGAACACAATTTAACACGTTGGTACCTGTCGGAAGCCGTTATGCAAGGCAGTGAAATCCTCGGTTTTGCGTTCAGATACAACCGTTTGTACAAAATGCTTAACGAAAAAGACAACGACGAGGCCATTGCCAAGGAAATTAGTCGTCTGCAAAAATCGGTTGATAATTCCTTTAAAAACTACGATCAAGCCATTGACCAAGCCATGCTGGCCCGAATGTTGGAAATGTTTTATACCGATGTCCCGGTTCAGCAGCAGCCTGCCCTATTGCGCTCAATGGTAAGCGACTACAAAAATAACTTCAATGCTTTGGCTGAGGCTATTTTTGCCAAATCGAGTTTTGGCAGTGCCGAAAAAACCCTGGCGCTGCTCAACAACCCCAAAGCCAAAAGCATCGCCAAAGACCCGGCTTTTCAGTTGATCAATGCCTTCCACGAAGTGAGCGAAACCATCAATGCTGCCAACGCCAAAGCCAACGAAGATTTGAAAAAAGGCAACCGTCTGTTCTTGGCCGGACTTCGCGAAATGCAGCCCCAACGCACCTTCTATCCCAATGCCAACTTCAGCTTAAGGCTCACATACGGCACCGTTCAAGATTATTATCCTGCTGATGCCATTCATTACGACTTAATGACGACCACCAAAGGTATTCTCGAAAAAGAAGACCCATCGGTAAGAGAATTTGAAGTTCCGGCACGTTTAAAAAACATCATCGAAAACAAAGATTACGGCGTTTATGGCAATGCCGATGGTACCATGGCAGTGAATATACTCACCAACCACGACATCACTGGCGGAAACTCGGGCAGCCCCGTCATCAATGGAAAAGGCCAACTCATTGGTTTGGCTTTCGATGGTAACTGGGAAGCCATGAGCGGCGATATTACTTTTGAACCCGAATTGCAAAGAACCATCAGCGTTGATATCAGATACGTGTTGTTGATTGTAGATAAATTTGCAGGTGCCACCAACATCATCAAAGAACTTGACATTGTTAAAGGCGACCGTAAAATTCGCGAAGACTTAACTCCCATTCAAGACTACAGAAGAAACAATTGATGTAGTTGTTAGGGTTGGTTTCAGGCCATACCCTACGAAAAAATAAAAGCCAACGGGCTAAACGATTCGTTTGAAGTCGTTTAGCCCCGTTTTGATTTTATCTATGACTCAAATATTTGACTTTCAGTGTTTTGTTTTCGTTTTTGAAAGCAATACTCTGGCTTTTTCAAGCGCGCAGTTGATGTCGACACACATTTGATCGTTGCCCACTATTTCAGTCAAGCCGCTCTTTTTTAAGGCATCGGATACCTGTTTATTGGCTCCCGACAAAATGATTTGAATTTGTTTTGTTTGTGCGCGTTCTATAAAATTACGTAAGTTGTTCAATCCTGTGGCGTCAATGAAAGGCACGTTGCGCAGGCGAATGATTCGTATTTTAGGCTTTTTAACCAAGTTGCGTTCAGCCTCATCAAACTTGCTGGCCACCCCAAAAAAGAATGGCCCACTAATCTCAAACACTTCCACATCTTTGGGAATTGAAAGCTGAGGTGCATCTTCATTAAAATCTCCATCATCATCCACCGCTTGTTTGAGCACATCCACTTCGGTAGTTTCAATCAAACGTTTAAGGAAGAGAAGTACAGCAAGAAGCAATCCAAATTGGATAGCTACCGTTAGGTCAATCACCACCGTTAAAAAGAAAGTTACCAAAAGCACCGCCACATCTGAACGACTATTGCGCAGCAACGCTTTGAATGATCGCCACTCGCTCATATTGTAGGAGACCATGACAAGAATTCCTGCCAAAGTACTGAGTGGTATTAGTTTAGCTAATTTTCCAAAAAATAAGAGAATGAGCAACAGAACGATGGCATGAATGATACCGGCCACGGGCGTTTTACCTCCATTTCGGATATTGGTCATGGTGCGGGCGATAGCTCCCGTTGCAGGTATCCCACCAAAAAGGGGCGTAATAATATTGGCGATGCCTTGCGCAACCAGCTCGGTGTTGGAGCGGTGTTTGCCTCCCGTTGCTCCATCAGCAACCATGGCCGACAGCAGTGATTCGATAGCACCCAACATGGCGATGGTGAATGCCGGAGCCAGCAACAAACGTAGGGTGTCAAAATTAACTTTTGGAATGGTCGGCATTGGAATGCTGGCTTTGATTTCGCCGTAGCGACTGCCAATGGTTTCAACCGGCAAATCAAGAAATTTGACCACAATAGTGGTGATGATCAATGCAATTAAAGTTCCAGGAATCCGCTTTTCCACTTTTGGCCAAAGCATGATCGTTAACACAGTAAACACCCCCAATCCTAAGGCATAAAAATTCAAATCATTAAAATGCTGAAGATAAAAACGCCATTTGGCAATAAAGTCGGCAGGAGGTGAAGCTGCTACATTCAGTCCGAAAAAGTCTTTGATTTGACTCGAAAAAATCACCACTGCAATGCCGCTCGTGAAGCCTACAACAATGGGATGAGGCATAAACTTGATGATGCTGCCCAACTTCAGCACCCCCATTGCAACAAGCATAAAACCCGCCATGATGGTGGCTACAATAAGCCCCGACACGCCAAACTGCTCCACAATACCATAAACGATAACGATGAAAGCACCCGTGGGACCACCAATTTGAACGCGGCTACCACCCAACAAAGAGATCAAAAAACCGGCAATTACAGCCGTTATCAAACCCTGCTCCGGCGCCACTCCCGAAGCAATTCCAAAAGCAATGGCAAGCGGCAAAGCCACCACACCAACTATCAGACCGGCGATAAGGTCGGAGAAAAATGTTTGTCGGTTATAACCTTTAAGGGTGGTAAGTATCTTGGGATGGAACACCTGTTGTAGCGTTGTTAAGATTTTTCCTGACATTGCAGTTAGCCTTTAAAATAAGTGGCAAAGGTAGTAGGATTATAATGATTTGACAAAAGGCGATCAACCATCAAAGATTTCATGAGCTGCAATGATCCGTACTATTTGTTTTGTAATCACAATTAAAAAAGGCATCTTTGCGTTGTAACCCTTTACAGGATTGTAGTTTGATCAAATTACGCGCTTTCTTTTTCTATTATCGTCGCTTTTTTGGGCCGGCTTTGTTGCTTTCATTCTTTTTGAGCGGCATTTCGGGAACGATAGACTTGCAAGTGATCGGCCTGCTTTTTTTCTTTCTTTCGACTTTTTTCCAACTTGTTTTGTATGAGTTTTTTTACAAAAATGATTACATTTTTTATTTCCATCTTGGATGGGAAAAAAGGCCTTTATGGCTTTATTCAATTTTACTCAACGGAATTATTACATTAATATTCAGGCTCTCATGAACAAGCTCCACGTGTACAGTGTGATGAAAAGCTATGGCGACCGAATGGTGCTTTCCGATATTTTTCTGGAATGTAGTCCCGGTGAGATTATCGGATTTTTAGGCCGTAACGGTTGTGGGAAATCCACCCTTTTGGAAATTATTTTTGGCACGCGCCCCGCCGATCAAAAATTTGTAAGAGCCAACGGACAACATCTCAAAAATGCCTCTGACAGTCGTCAAATCATTGCTTTTTTGCCCCAACAAGGTTTGGTTCCTCATCATTTTCGGGTAAAAACAGCCCTTAGCTTGATGTGTCCCGATGGCATTGAACCCCTTTTACACGCCTTGCCTTTTGTAAAACCATTGTTGGGTTCGCGCATCGGACAACTGTCGCATGGCGAAAGACGAATACTCGAGGTGCAAATGATCCTACAATCAAAAAGCATGTTTATTCTTATGGATGAGCCTTTTAATGGCGTTTCGCCCTTGCAAAAAGACCTCATTAAAAGCATGATTCGGGCACAACTTGCTACCAAAGGTTTTATCATCACCGACCATGATTACCGCAATATCATTGCGGTTTCAACCCGATTGCTGTTGCTTACCGGCGGTGGTTTAAAGTCGGTTGAAGGCGAAGAAGCACTACGCCAGTTCGGTTACCTGAGCTAAAAGCAGTAAAATTTCATCCTATTCCTCAACAGTGCTTTTGTCAAATCTTTCATTTGGCAAACCCACTAAACCTCTTAAAAATCCATGAACAATGGCAAAGGGCAAAGCAATAATTCCTCCAATTTCCATCCCCAATTCGTAAAACAATGAGCTGTCTTTGTAGGGTTTTCCTTGAAATCTGGACAGCAATGCGCTGAAGGGAATTCCAAACATATTTCCGGCAATCATCGTTTGGGCTGCCGAAAGAATGATACGCGCTTCCTTTTCGCCATATTCTTCAACAATTGCATCGTAGGCATATTTCTTAGGAAATCCTCTTGAATCGGCAAAATGCTGGGCAAACATGATGGCTTTTGCTTCTTCGGGCTTGGTGTAATCACCGGCTCCACTCAAAAAACTGTTTATTTCTTCATTGCTCATGCCTTGTTTCAAAGCCATTTGTGTGTGCTGATATGAACAAGCCGCGCAGCCATTGACCTCTGTTACAGCCAATTGCAATCGCTCAACAAAATGGAGGTCCACCAATTTACTTTTTTTGTTTCCAATCAGTTTTCTCATGGCCCGTGGCGCGAAAACAAAAGAACGATACAGCTCACCAAAACTAAACTTTCGTTTAAATTCATCTCTTTGAATGACGGATTCCATTAATTCTTTTTTCATCTCTCTACTTTTATTTACAATTTATACACAATTTTTTAAGGATTAACAACCCATTCTCTAAAACATCTATTTCATTTTGAGTAAGTTGAGTCAAATAGCTATCCATTTGTTTGTCAATAGCTGTATTGATTTTTGCAGTTATGGCTTTTCCATCCTCGGTGAGTGAAATATAAATTTTCCTTCTGTCGTTGATATCATTTGTGCGATTTAGGTAGCCCATTTGAATCAGTTTGTCAATCAATGAAGTCATTTGAGGTTTTGTAATGCTCAATATATCAACAATTTCTGTAACATATAGCTGTTTGTTTTCTTTCAATAACTTCAAGATGGTGTAATGCTGTTGTGAAAAATTTATTTCTAAATCCTTTAAAATTGACTTAACAAATTCATTGTTCATATTCCTGCATAACTTCGTTGGAATATCCATCAAGAGTTTTTTGAGTTCTGGATTGTTCATAAATATTTCATCTATTAGTTCACACTCTTAATAGTTCATTATATGAACAAAAATAACATTATTTTTATTCCAAAGAAAAATCGGGAAAAATTAAAGCCGGATTAAAGTTAGGAGAACAGTTGAATATCAACCATATCCATACTGAAAAGCAATGGAATTTTTAGGGCTGGAAAATCTTGGCGCAAGTGTGAAACCCTATCCGATCAGCAGCCTATCAGACGTGAAATAACAAGACGTTGAATCTCTGAGGTGCCTTCACCAATTTGCAACAGACGTTGGTCGCGGTAAAAACGTTCCACATCGTACTCTTTCATCAAACCATAGCCGCCATGAATTTGAACTGCTTCGTCGGCCACTTCGCGGGCTATTTCGGAGCAATACAATTTCGACATGGCAGCTTCTTTGCCATACGCTCTTCCGTTGTCTTTCAGCCAACAAGCTTTGTACAAAAGGTTTCTTGCCAGCTCAATCTTCATGGCCATATCGGCCAATTTAAACGATATGGCTTGAAATGAAGCAATAGGTTTTCCAAACTGCTTGCGTTCTTTGGCATACGCCAAGGCCAGTTCATAAGCACCTTGCGCGGCACCAAGTCCCATGGCAGCAATAGAAAGCCTTCCCGAATCGAGGGTAGAAAGCATGATTTTCGATCCTTGTCCCACCTCGCCCAAAAGATTTTCTCTGGGAACACGCACATCGGTGAAGAAAAGCTCAGCTGTATCCGAAGCTCTCCACATCATTTTTTTGTGCATGGACACGGCCCGAAAGCCGGGTGTATCTCTTTCGACGATGATGGTTGAAAATTCTTTTTTGCCATCCACATTGCTCGAAACGGCCTGCACTGTACAGCCGACACTGATGTCGGAGGCGCCGTTGGTGATAAAAATCTTCGAACCGTTGATGACCCAATCATCCCCATCACGAACAGCAGTGGTTTTCGATCCTCGCGAATCGCTGCCGGCGTTGGGTTCGGTTAAGCCAAAACTCCATAAAGCCTCCCCTGTGCACAGTTGTGGGAGGTATTTCATTTTTTGATCCTCAGTTCCGTAAACATACAGCGGGCCAATGCCAAGCGAGTTGTGTGCGGCAAGGGTGGCTGCCTGCGAGCCGTCCACGCGGGCTAACTCTTCCACAGCGATGATATAGGAGAGAGTGTCGGTTTCTTGTCCGCCATATTTCTCGGGTAAATACATACCAAAAAGACCCAGCTCACCCATTCTTTTGGTGAGCGGATACGAAAACTTTTCTTTTTCATCCAGTTCTTGGGCGATGGGTTTTATTTCACGTTCGGCAAACTCACGAACAGTTTCGCGAATGAGATTATGTTCTTCAGAAAGGTCGAAATTCATTGGCTTTTGTCTTTATTTTTCTGTATATTCTTTTAGATGAATGAGTTGCGTTTTGGTATCTACCATTTCGCCCTCCTTCACATTCACCTGATCCACAATGGCTTTGAACCCGGCAACCACGTTGTTTTCCATTTTCATGGCTTCAACCACAACCAGCACCATGCCGCGGTTGACCTCCATACCTTCGGAAACGTTCACTTTGATCACCTTTCCGGGCATAGGCGCAAACAAACTGCCTTGTGCTTCGCCATCCAGCGAAAGGCCGTGGTCTTTTGTTTCGTCCAATTGATCCAAACGACACAACTTGTGCTGCTGAATCTCCTGCTGAACGACTGTGAGAGCCTCGTCAGATAAAGAAACAAACACCCGCAAAAGATGTTCATTGCAAACGAAACGCATTATGCCCTCCTTTAGCTCCATTAAACGTGCTGTTACTTTACGTCCGTCCACCTCAAAATAAATTTCGTTTAAGGCAATCTTTTGCAAGTTGATGGCGACCTTTTGTTCGTTTACCAGCACTTCAAACTGCATGAATTGTCGCCAATAACCAATGTGATGCCAAACGCTTTTAACTTCGGTTGCCCTTGGGCAGCAGAAAAGATTGTGCAACAAAAAAGCGGCAATCACCTCATCGGAGGGGGTGGTTTTGGCAGCAATGGCCGAAAGCAGTTCGTTGCTATGTTTTTCACAAAAATGCGTGCTTATATTATTGGTTATGTATGCTTTATGATGAAGCACCTCGTACAAATATCCCAAGTTGGTGTGAATGCCATGAATGGCGTAATTTTTTACTGCCAGTGCGGCACTAGCGATGGCTTGTTCGCGGTTGATGCCCCAGGCCACCAATTTACTGATCATGGGATCGTAATGACTTTGCACTTCCATTGCGCGATACAAACTGCTGTCAATGCGGAGATGTTGTCCCGCAGGTTCGTGGTAATAACGGATGTGGCCAGGCGATGGCATAAAATTGTTGGAAGGATCTTCAGCATAAATACGACATTCGATGGCGTGACCTTGCTGTTTGACGTGTTCTTGTTTTATCCTGAGCGGATGGCCTTCAGCAATAAAAATCTGCTCTTCAACCAAATCGAATCCAGTCACCATTTCCGTCACAGGATGCTCCACTTGGATGCGCGTATTCATCTCGAGGAAGTAAAAATTTAGTTTTGGATCAACCAAAAACTCAATGGTGCCGGCACTTTGGTAGCCGATACCTTTACAGAGCTGCGCAGCGGCTTCACCCATTTTTGTTCGCGTGACAGCATCGAGGGTAGGTGAAGGCGATTCTTCAATGATTTTCTGGTAGCGACGCTGAATGGAGCATTCCCTTTCAAAAAGATGCACCACCTGACCGTGTTGGTCGGCCAAAATTTGTATTTCGATATGTCGTGGATTTTCGATGAACTGCTCGATATACACATCGCTGTTTCCGAAATAATTCAAGGCTTCGCGGGAAGTGGTTTCCAAAATGCCCGCCAACTCCTCATTGGAGTTCACGATGCGCATTCCTTTGCCACCACCACCGGCAGCAGCTTTCACCAAAACGGGATATTTGAGATTTCCGGCCTGTTGTAAAAGCGACGGCACATCACCTGTTACGCCTTTTGATACAGGCAGTCCAAAATTTTCGGCAGCTTCGCGGGCTGCAATTTTGTTGCCCATCAAGCGAATGCTTTGGGCGTTGGGGCCAATAAAGACAAGACCGTTTTTTTCGCAGGCCTCAGCAAACAAAGGGTTCTCCGAGAGGAAACCATAACCCGGATGGATGGCATCGGCGCCACAAGCCAGAGCAATGCGGATGATTTTGTCAATGTTAAGATAGGTATCTTTGAGGTTGCCATTGCCCAAAGGATAGGCCTCATCGGCCATTTCCACATGCCAGGCGTTGGCATCATTGTCAGCATACACGGCAACGGCTTCTTTTTGGAGCTTATGGATGGTTCGGGTGATGCGGACAGCAATTTCTCCGCGGTTGGCGATAAGTATTTTATTGATCATCAGTCTCGGGGTTAAGTGTCCAGGAGGGTTTTCTTTTGTCGAAAAAGGCTTGGATGCCTTCTTGGCCTTCGGCAGAGGCACGTCTTTCGGCAATGCTTTGGGCGGTATAGTACATGAGTGAGGTGGTAGATTCGTTGGAAAGGGAAATATCGCTGATCAACTTTTTGCAGGCTTCGAGTGCTCCCGGTGCGTTGTTGCTGAGCATGTTCACGTAATCATCACAAAGGTTAGCGAAATTTTCATCGGATGCAGAGGCTGTGGCGGTCACCAAATGAAAACGCAAGCCTTCCTTTGCGCTGAAACCTCGGCCTGTCAGCATCAGATCGCGGGCAGCAGCTTCGCCGCAACGGCGGATGACATAAGGCGAAATGGTGGCCGGTGTGATGCCCAGCTTCACTTCGCTGAAAGCAAAAACAGTGTTTTCCTCAGCCAAAACTATGTCGCAGGCGGCTGTAAGTCCATTGGCTCCGCCCATCACCGAGCCATGTACACAAGCGACAACGGGTTTAGGACAGTGGTAAATCGTATCAAAAAGGGTGGCGAGTTTCAGGCCATCAGCTTTATTTTCTTCCAACCCAAAAGCTGCAATCTCTTTCATATAATGAAGGTCGGCACCGGCGCAAAACGATTTTCCGTTGCCTTTCAGAACGACGACCCTTGTTTTGTGATCTTTTGCGGCATACTCAAAACTCTGAGTAAGCTCAGAAATCATCAAAGGGTTCAGTGCGTTGTGCTTGTCGGGACGGTTCAGGGTAATGGTGGTCACTGCGCCATTGATTTGATAGAGGATGGTTTGCATGTTTTCCATCAGTTACATTCTAAAGATACCAAACTGTTGCGACGGGAAGGGCTGGTTGGTGGCCGAAGCGATACCCATGGCGAGTATTTTTCGGGTATCCACCGGATCAATGATACCATCGTCCCAGAGCCGTGCGGTGGAATAGAGGGCAGCACCTTCGGTTTCGTATTTTGAGAGGATGGTTTGATACAGTTTCAAACGTTCCTCTTCAGGCATTTTTTCGCCTTTTTCGGCATATTGATCTTGTTTCACGGTCACCAGCACATTGGCTGCCTGTTCACCACCCATGACCGATATTTTGGCATTGGGCCACATGAACAACAGTCTTGGACTGAAGGCCCTGCCGGCCATGCCGTAATTGCCTGCACCAAAAGAGCCACCAAAAATAACGGTAAACTTCGGCACGTTGGCATTGGAAACGGCATGAACCATTTTTGCACCGTCTTTGGCAATTCCGCCACGTTCAAAGTCTTTGCCCACCATAAAGCCGGTGATGTTTTGCAAAAAAACAAGTGGGATATTGCGCGATGTGCACAGCTCAATAAAATGGGTGACTTTGAGTGCTGACTCGGAGAAAAGTACCCCAAAGTTAGCGATGATGCCCACCGGAAAACCCATAATGTAAGCGAACCCTGTTACCACCGTAGTGGCATAGCGTGCTTTAAACTCTTGAAAGCGACTGCCATCCACCATCCGCATGATGATTTCGCGTGGGTCAACGAGCTTGCGCAAATCAACCGGTGCCAGGCCATACAGCTCGTGGGCGGGATAAAGCGGTTCTTCAGCGGGTCGTAAGTCGAGGAGTTGTTTTTGGGCCGGTTGGAGGGTTTCAAAAATATTACGGCAGATGGCAATGGCATGGACTTCATTTTCAGCAAAATGATCGGCCACACCCGAAATGGAAGTATGCACATCGGCACCGCCCAGCTCTTCGGTTGTAACTTCCTCACCAGTAGCCGCTTTCACCAAAGGTGGGCCACCTAAGAAGATGGTTCCTTGGTTTTTCACGATAATAGTTTCATCGCTCATGGCCGGCACATAAGCACCGCCGGCGGTGCATGAACCCATCACCATTGCAATTTGTGGAATCCCCGCAGCTGACATCCGGGCTTGGTTGAAAAAAAAGCGGCCAAAATGCTCCTTGTCAGGAAAAACAGTATCCTGTTCAGGAAGAAAAGCGCCTCCCGAATCCACAATATAAACGCAGGGCAGCTTGTTTTCCATGGCAATTTCTTGAGCGCGGAGATGCTTTTTGATGGTAAACTGCATATAGGTCCCGCCTTTAACGGTGGCATCGTTGGCGATGATGATGGTTTCGCGGCCATGAATAAGGCCGATTCCGGTTACAATTCCTGCAGATGGAAAGCCGTTGTCATACAATCCATAAGCTGCCAAGGGAGAAAGTTCGAGAAAAGGTGTGTTGCGGTCGAGGAGCAAATTGATGCGCTCGCGGGCCAACAACTTGCCCCTTTCTTTGTGCTTGCTGATGGCCGATGAGCTTCCTCCTTTGGTTGTTTCGGCCTGAATGGACTTCACCTCATTCAGTAGAGCAAGAAAGCTTAGAGTGTTTTTTTGGAATTCTTCCGAGTTGACGTCAATTTTTGTTTTTAGTGTGTACAATGCTTTTTGTTTTTTAGTTGAAAACACATTAGATAAACAAAAAACAAACAACAAGTAAATTGGTTTCAATTTCCATCACGTTATTTTTTGTTGAAAACAAGGCTCTAAAAATAATCAAAATGCGGCAGGTTTATTTGATTGCGATCAAGAAATAAAAATTTAGGGCCATAACACCAAAAGACCAGAAGGGAAAACTGAAATGGAAAAGCTTAAAAAAGAAGTTTCTAAAAAGAAGTGGAATTCGCGATGTAATTACCTTTTTTGAATGTTCAAGTCGTCAAAAAACACGGAATCCTGAGCTTTGTTCCACAGATACACCTTGCACTTTGGATCAAAATCTTCCGGAATTTCCACCTCCAAACTAATTCGTCCCCAGCCTTGGGCATCAATGGAGTCGGTTTGTGCTTTAGGGAAGTACATTTTATTGATGTCAAAAGCTGTAAAAACAAGGGCTGCATTGGCATTGGCAGGTTTTTTCCAAACACTTATTTGGTATTTTTGTCCGGATTTCACCATAAATTCAATCCCGCCGGTAAAGGCCGTTTCGCCCGAAAGCAGTGCTGAAAAGTTACCATTACGTGCCTCGAGATTAGATTGACACATTTCACTTGAAAAGCGATAACGGAGGTCAGGTGAGAGATATTGGCTTTTGTTATCGCTCAAGCTTTCAAAATCATTGACTGCATCGGGGCCGATGGTGGTTCGCAAATTCGGTAGCGTGCGATAGATTCCTTTTTTAAGGGCCTGATAATCCATAGATTCAAACGAATCGCGCAATTCAGCATCAGTAGTGAGCCTGCCAAATCCTTTCCAATAGGCCTCTTTCGTCATAAAGGCGTAGTGGATAATGTCATATTTGTATTGCAGTGTTTGAAATATATTGAGCAACACCAACAACAGCATTACAGCTTGCAAAGCCAAAGCGAGAACACGTTTTCGGTTCATTAAAGTATCTAATAATGAAGCCATTGCAATCGCCATCAGGCCATAAGAATCAATCAAAGGGCGGGCACCGAAACTGCCGCCATAGGCCCAATCCCACCAGCTAAAAATGACATAAATGTTCAGCAGAACGAAAACTATTACCGGCACAAAAAATGCTGAAACCCTTTTGCGTAGCGTGAAAATACCTATAAGTGCAAAGAGCATTATTGGAGTATAAACCAGCCAGCCCTTGCGGTAGCTGAACAGCCCACGGAAAATTTGTGGGTTGTTGAAGAAAAACCCTTCATCACCATAACTGTAGTAAATCCAACTTCCTGTGTTGACTTTCCAAAAAATAAACTGAGGCAAAACAACCAAAAACGCCATCAAAAGGATGAGCAAGATGCGCTTCCACTGGTTCAGAAAAAAAAGGAGTCGGTCGGTAAGTTGTCCAAAAGAGGTGATGTTGTAAAGCAAAAAGAAAATCACAATCAAGCCGTTGGTGGGACGTATCAGACCAATCAATCCGAAGGTAAGGCCAATATAGACCGTGGTTGAAAGTTGAGGTTTTTCGTACCATTTCAGCGTAAGCCACACAAATAGATTGAACAAAAAGAAATTGTAAGCGTGTGGCATGGCCGATTCCAAAGTGATGTAGAAAAACAAATTGGTTCCCATCACCAGCACAAAAAGCACAAAAGCGGTAAGCCTGTCGCTAAAAAAACGCTTCAAAACCGAACGCAAAAGCAACAATCCCATGAAGGCATAAATCATTGAACTGAAGGTGAGCCAGAAAAAATACGGGCTGCTGAAACCTGTGAGGGGTGCTCCGGTTAAAAGGGCTTGGACATGACCGATCAGAAAAAATGGTAGAAACAACAGGGCCAAACCCATGGTCATTTTTTGGTAGGTTCCGCCATCGGGGGTGGTCGGTCGTAGGATAAATTCACCATAAACCTCCGGCTTCTCGATCACGAACTGAAACGTTAAATCACGCTCGATGATAAGCGCCGGCAAATAACTGTAATAACTCACCACATCATGCTCCACAACGCCATGTTCTTCTTTCCACAATTGGTTGTAGAAATTGAACCAAATCACGAAAACCATCAAAAACATGAGCACAAAACCTGAAAGCGGAATCGTTTTTCGTAGGACGTAAATCTGATTTTTGAAAGTGGTAAACAACTTCATCTGCTATTATGTTAGTGTCTTCAAATCAATATTTTACATCTTAATTGTTTTCTCAGCGCGTGGCTTCAGCATGTTGTTCCAGTCTTTCCCCACAACCTCTAACGAGGCACGAAGGGCTTCTTCAAAAGGTGTGGGAACAAAATTCAGGTCGTTTCGTAAAGCTGAAGTGTCGAGGTTTGAATCTTGTAAAATTCCCTTTACATGTTCGGCGGTAAAAAGCGGAACTTTTTGAAATTTTTGAAAAAACATTCCAAGACCTCTGGCAATAAAGACAGGTACCGGCACAAAAATACGTTTTATTCGATAATGCTTGAGGATCAGTCGAATAAGGCCTCTAAACGGAATCACACGATCGCCGGCAATGGAGTATAGCTTTCTTTTTGATTTTTCAGATGAAACAGCAGCCACAATGGCCCTTGCAAAATCTTTCACATAAATGGGATGTTGCGTTTCGTTGCCATTTCCAATCAAAGGCACGAAAATCGGGAAGCGGAAAACGTTTTTCAATACCCTGTTCAAGCCCAAACTTTCCGGCCCCATGATGAGCGCCGGGACAAACACTGTATAATCGAGATCAGAAGCCATCAGCAGCTCCTGCCCTTTCAATTTAGTGATGCCATAAGGGCCTTTAATTTTTTTCATGACCACCACACTGCTAATTTGCACCAAACGCTTGATGCCATGCAGTTGCGCAAAATCAATCATGTTTTTCACCCCGGTGGTGTTCACACGTTCGTTGGCTTCAAACTCAGAGCTGCCCAACAAAGCCGCTGCATTCACTATGGCCACAACCTCCTTGCCTGCAATGGCTTTCGTGAGCGCATTTTGCTCGGTTGCTGCATGGGTGATGTCCATTTCAACATAGTCCACTATTGGATGCTCGATGACCACCGAAGCAAAATGGTCAAACCGACAAGCAATCACTCCAAATCCTTGTCGAACAGCTTCTTGCACAACATAATGACCCAAATAGCCATTGGCTCCTGTTACAATCAGGTACTTATTCATTTTCGATTTTTTTGTGTACGTGCAACAACAATTGTCCGGCGAGTAAAGCCAAAAGTCCTCCTCCTATTTGCGCCACCAGCATCACGATGAAGGAAAACGACAGCACCAAAGGTTGGGCAAAACTTCTAAAGACATATAAAAAAGTGAGTTCGCGGGTACCGATTCCCATGATGGTTATCGGCAACATATTTAACAAACCCGATACGGCCACAGCTCCCGAAATCCAAATAAACCCGGCCTCAAGGCCGACCGAAAGTGCTAAAAAATAACATGAAACAAAATAGCTGATATTCGATAAAAAGCTTCCCATGATGATGTTGGATGCAGCCATAATGCTATATCTTTTGCGGGTGATGTTGACACCTTTCAGTTTACCGGGCAGAAATATCATCAAATAATTGATGATATTGTTGAAACCCGCCGATGCCAGCATCAACATTGAAATGACAAGCACAAAAATGCCGGCTGCAATAATCAGCCAGTTGTATAGCGGGGGCCATTGGATATAACTTCCCGTCAGTGAAGAAATCCCGGCCAAAGCCACAAAAAATCCAATGTCAAGGCCACGCTCGGCCAGCACCCTGATGCCCGAAGCAAAAATGTTTGAGGTATTCTGTTCATGTCCGGCCTTGAGCAACTCGCCCACCCTAGCGGGGGTTACCACACCAATGGCGTAACTTTCATAAAACCGACCTAAACTCTGTCGCCAGAACACCCAGCCTTTTTGTCCATCGTTCATCACATGCCAGCGAATACCCTTGAAAGCCAACACCAGCACCTGAAAAATTAATCCTGCCATAAAAAGTCCCACATTGGCTTTAGCCAGTTGTTGCAGCACCTCACTAAGATCTACCTTAAAAAGGATGACCACAAACAATCCAACACCTATCAAACGCATCCACAGCAACCATTTTTTGCTACGACTTTGCTTTTCGGCACGAGGCGGGTTGGCAGAGGTCATGGCCTTTTTCACAGTTTCTGCTGTTTGATATTTTTGGTAGATTTTTTCCAGATGTTGCGGCTTTTCTCGAAGAGATTTCCAACAAAAGTTGGCGGTAACTGCTCCACCATCCAACGGGCCAAACGGGTGCCCAGCACGACAAAAAGCGTATCAATCACCAACTCCATCATCACCCTCGAAAAGCCAAAACCTTTAAGGACATACCCATAGTCGGGAACAGTTTTTCCTATTAGGCGCATCAATTTGAGGCGAATGAAGGTGCCTCTTTTTTTCAAATCATAGCCATGAGAGTGCATGGCAATTGAGGCTTCTATCTCCATCGGCATCAACTCTAACCAGCCTTCGGCAGCCATCGTTTGCACAAGTTGTTCTCCTTTTGTGGAACGTGCCATGAGCATGGAGTAGCCTTTGCCCCGCTCCTCATAAACAGGTGCCCAAGCATCGCCGCCCGAAACGTCGGTGAACTCGTTGGTGAGATCGGTGCACAACAGACTGTTTTTTACGATGTGAAAGGGAATGAGGTAGTTAGCATGAAATTTTTTGAGTTGAAACACCTTTCCATCATTCAGCTCTACCCGCATATTGCCTGGCCATTCGCCGTGCCTAAAATAAAGTTTTTGTATTTTTTTGTAATCTTTTTCGCCATACGAACGTAGAAAACTTTTTATCGAGCTAAAATGTAGGGTGTTACCATAAAAAGGGCCAAAGATATAATCAATATTTTGAACCCAAGGATGGTTCTCTTTTTGCAATGCACGGATGGATTGTACCTGTCCGGGCAATCCCACATACGCCAGCCGGCCTTTGAAAGCGCCTATTTCGGGAAGGATTTCATTCACTGACGAAATGATGTATTTGCTTTGAGCAGCCTCCATGATTTGTTCTTCGCTGGTGGCAATAAACGGCTTCGTTAGCCAGGGTTCTGTTTTCGACATGCCCAGCACCACCGCCCCTTGGATCAGGTTTTTCTTTAAAAGATACACCAGCATGGCACTGATAATTCCACCGCTGGCGCCATTCAGTCTGATGGACGGATCGGTAGCGTGGGCAATGCTGATGCTTTGAACAGGGCCGGTATAAACATGAAATGGAGTTGCTTCGCCATAAATTTCTTCGCGATAGGTCGGAAAATCAAATGCCCTGCCACTGCAAGCATGGAGGATGGTTTTCATGGTGGCCTCATCGGGTTTGTTCAGGATTTTGGGCAGGTAGCGGCCTTCTTTGTCGTCGAAAACGATCGCTCCGTCCGACAATCCCACGCAACTGCCACATCGGTTGCACAATCCTCCGCGGATTATTTTGCGCAGTTCATCAGTACTTTTCACACACAAAAAATTGTCGTATTCCTAACTCAGCCAACATACTCCCTTGAAACGCGTTGATGAGGCGTTCGCCCATCTGCTGAAAGGCCGGCGGACCAACCGGGAAAAGCACGGTTCCTTTGTGCAACTTGAGTTTCCAATTGGTTTTTACCATCATGGCTTTTACCTCGGCAGATGACAAAAACCTGTGCGGCCCTTCGCCATGACCACCAAAAAGGGCGGTATAAACTTGATAAGGGATTTCGCTGGTAGCGGGCGGACAACTCAAAACCAAGAGCGCGTTTGGAGTACTCACCCGATGCAGCTCGTTCAAAAAAGCCAGCGGATCGGCAGCATGTTCGAGGGTTTCGAGGCTCAGCACCCGATCAAAACTTTGTTCGGGAAAAGGCAAATGGCTGTAAGTATCAATCTTTTGTTGGCGGATAGTTGGGCGTAAACGCGCAGCTTCGGCCATCAATCCGGAAGAGATTTCAGCGTTGATGACTTCAACCTCAGGCTTGATGCGATGAATAAAATCGTCGGCCTCGGCATCACGGCTGGTGATATTAAGGATTTTGGTGGCTGTTTCAACCTCCAAATGTTGCAGACTTTCGCGAAAACGCTGATCGTGAGCTGCTTTCACTTTGTTGTTTTCGGCAACATAAATTCCGGCTACCCGATCCCAATGTGCTTCCACATCACGGTCGGTCCAGTTGTTTTTATGGTTCGCGTGTTGAAAACGACTCATATACTATGTTTTGTCCGGTTGAGCAATGAAATTTGGTCGGCCAATAAACCAATAAAAAAGAGCAACATTCCCATCACACTCACCAAAGTGGCGCTGTTAGGAAATCGCCCAACTGCAAAGTAACCCACAATGCCCCAGCCTATTCCAAGCAAAAAGATAAGGATACTTGCCGGGAAAAATATTTTCAAAGGATTAAAAAGCATGATGATACGCAGGAGCAAAAGCAGTGTTTTTGAGCCGTCTTTCACGAATTTTACGTTGCTGGTGCGGCCAATACGCTCTTCTACTTTGATCGGAAAAGTGCCGATGGTATAAGCCTCTTTCAAAAATGCTAAGGTGGAAGTGGTTGAAAAAGAAAAACCATTGGGCATGATGTGCAGCATTTCGCCTATCAGCTTGCGGTCGAAGCCTCGGAAACCCGAGTTATAGTCGGGCAGCTTTTGTTCCACCAACATTTCGCCTACCATACGGATGAATCGTTTTCCTTTTTGCCGTCTTTTCACCTGAAATGAATCGTCGTTACGTTCGCCAATCACCATATCGTAATCATCTAACATACTGATCAATGTATCAATATAAGATGGATCGTGTTGGCCGTCGCTGTCGAGAATCACCACTTTTTCGCCTTTGGCTTTTCTGATTCCTGTTTTCAGGGCAGCGCCATAGCCTTTGTTGGTGTTATGGCGGTAACATTTTACGGGATATTCGGCAATAATGTTGTAGGTGTTGTCAGTAGAGCCATCATCAATATAAATGATTTCATACAGCTCGTGGTAGTGCCTTTCGACCATGCGATCGAGGCTGTGCCTGATGGCATTTTCCTCGTTAAAAGCCGGTACGACAATGCTGATGCGGCGGTTCTCCATTCACTTCGTTTTTACAAAAAGCAAAGATAGAAAAATTAAGCAGGAGGCGGTCGGTCTCGTCTCGTCTCAAGACGAGACGAGAGTCTTTGGCTGTTGGCTTTTGGCGTTAAGACCTTCAGACTTTTAGACCTTCGACTTTAAGACCCTTTCAATGAGGTTCAACGCCCTTTTTACAGCAGTCGGGCAAGCGGTTGTAGGCTTTTTCGTCAGCAGGCATCTCATCGGCATCGTAACCTACTTTGGTGATGGCTTTTTTGAGTTTTTCTTTGTCGTTTTTTTCTTTTTTATAGGTAATGGTCAGCTCTTTGGTTTTCTCATCGAGCACCACCGACTTCACTCCTTTTTCAAAGGAAATGTTTTTCTCTAAACGGGTTTTGCATTGATCGCAAATGGCCGAGGTTTGGATGGTAACGGTCTCATATTTAGATTCTTTCTCTTGTGCTGATAACTCAAAGGAAAAAAACAATCCGAAGATTACCAATAAAAACAGTTGTGATATTTTCTTTTTCATGACAATGGAATTTTAAAATTACAAATAAACATTTTTTTACTCGAATGTGTTCAAAAATCAACTTTTTACTCAATCATATAACGCAATCCAACATACACTTTGATACCTGAAATAGGCCCCCAGATCATAGACGAATCGAAATGGTTTCCAAAAGGATTTTCGGCAGCAATCACCGGATTGTTTTGCTTGAAATTGGTGAGGTTTTCGCCGCCGAGGTAAACATTCCACACCCTGAAATACTTGGTAACCTGCGCGTTGAGGATGGTATAAGCAGGCGATTTTGCAACTTGGCGATAGATTTCAGGATTGGCCTCGGTGTTGGGCAATCGGCTTTGGCCATTGAACTGGGCGGTGGCATCAAACTGCCATTTTTTCTGGTTGGTAACGTACGACATGCTCACCAATCCCTTGTATTTGTTCACCAAAGGTTTTTGCAGCAGCTCATCGTTGTAGGTCATTTTCACGTCATTCACCCGAAAAGCCGCGGTAACATCTAAGCCTTTGAGAAGCTCATAATTGGCTTCCAGCTGAAAGCTGTTGGAATACGATTTCCCATTGAGGTTATAAATGCGGATGAGCTCAATGTCGGAATCCCTGTCAATGATCACCTGATTCACAAAGCTGGTACGGTATCCATCAATATTGACGGTTAGTTCGCGGTTGCCAATGTCGAAATGCTTGCTCAGGTTCAGGCCAAAGTTCCAAGCTTCCTCCATCCGTGGTGTGTTGACAAAAACCAAACGTCGCGATGAGGCCAGCAGCGAAGTGTTTTCGGCCAGCACATTGGGCGAACGGAAACCCTTTCCGGCGGTGGCGCGCATAACAGTGTGCTCATTAAAGTTGTAGCGCAGATGCAGCCGTGGTGTAACAAAAGCACCAAACTCATTGTGATGATCGGCCCGCAGCCCTGCAATGATATTGATTTTTTCACCATCGCTATAGCTGTATTGAAAAAACACGCCAGGCACCACTTCGGTTCTTCCAAAGAGGCTGTCGTTGAGCTGTTCTTCATATTTGTCGTAAATAAAACTCGCCCCGGTAGTGTAAGCATGTTGGGTGTTGCCGATATACGATTGAAACAAGGCATTGGCATAATACGAAAGCTGATTGGCATCGTAATCATTGAGGCCAAAGTAAGAACCCAACTTGTGATAAGTAAATTGTTGCTGAATACCGATGCTGGTAACAGGACGGTCGAAGATAAAACCTGTTTTCAGGAAAGCGGCAACACGCTCGGTATTCATTTTCACGCCATAACCATTGTTGATGTCGCGTGGCAGCTGGTCGTCGTAGCTCAGTTGTCCACCCTCACGGCTTTCCTTTAAGGCCTTGATGCCAAATTGTATATCATAATTGTTGTGCATATAATCCCAACGGTTGAAGAGGTTGTATTGGGTATAAAGTGGGTCGTCTAAAAAACCATCTTTATTATCATCATGGCGGGTTCCATTGTGGCTCACATGACCTAAAAGCATGGTGCTTAAATTTTTACTCAGGTGCGTGCGGGCATTAAAATTGGCTTCAGAGCGTCCCATATGGTTTTGAAAAAGATTCACAAAAAGCTTGTCGCCTGCAGAAGGTTTTTTGTATTCCACATTAATTTGCCCACTCATGGATTCGTAACCATTTAATACAGTGGATGTTCCCTTAGAAACCTGAATGCTCTCCATCCAGCTTCCGGGCACATAACCCAGACCAAAGCTATTGGCCAATCCGCGCAAATCGGGCATGTTTTCGCTCATCATTTGAGTGTAAATGCCCGCCAAGCCAAGCATTTCAATTTGTTTGGCGCCGGTAACCGCATCGCTGTATGAAACGTCAACGCTGGCGCTGGTTTCAAAACTTTCGGAAAGATTACAACAAGCTGCTTTCTTGAGCTCGCCCGAACTAATATGTGTGGTATTCACTGTGCTCATGCGCGAAACAAAAGCTGTTTTCTCGCGGCTTACCACCTCTACCTCATTCAGGTTGAGGGCGCTGCTCATCACATGTGTGAAAAGCGCATCAGACGAATGGGCATGAATGGTGTCGTTGGCATAGCCTACAAAGCTGAAAACAAGATGGTGCGCACCTTTGGCTTCTTTAAGTGCGAAGCGGCCTTTCGCATCGGTAACGGTTCCTTTTTGGGTTCCCTCCCAGTAAATATTTACGCCGGGCAGCGGAATGGTGTCGTTGTTCACGTTCTCATACACAATGCCACGCAAAGTTTGGGCCTGCAAAAAAATCGTTGAAAGTAATAAACCCAACAACAATGAAATATGTTTTATTTTCATCAGATCGAAATATAATGGATTGGAATTGAATGATTTGGCTATACAAAAATAACAAAGCAATCTTGTAAAGCATGAATTCCTCAAAGGCCGACCTTCAAAGAAAGTTGCAATTTTGGCTTTCGGTTAGGTTGCATAAACAACGTTTCTTTGGCCAACAAAGAAACCAATGGTTTTAACAGCAAATTTTTAAGAAAAATCCAAAGTGCAAGCCGGTGCCTTTGCGGACTAAGCGCTATGCTGTCCGTCTAATTTGAGCTGTTGGAAAGAAATAACACGCATTTTGCCTGTTGCGGCAGGTGGTTCCACATCGGAAGAGAAAGAAGCCGTTTGTTTGGCTTTTTCAACAGAGGGCGAAAAAATGTCGAGCAGGCGAACCACAAAGGTTAAAAAGGAGTTGAAAAGGCTTTTAATTTGAAGTTTGGGCAGCTCAAAGTCGGAGGTGCCTTTCAGATATTGCAAAAAATCTTCGCAACAGCCTTTTTCTTCATTCGCTGATTTTTTGTGTGTTGTGGTACAACAGTTGTCAGCAATGGTCTTTTCCTGTTCGTGGTCACAAGCTGCGGATTCGTGCGTACAGTCAATTGGGAAAGGAAAAAGTGATTTTTCAAGTGATTTTTCGGTGTTACAGTAATGCGCATTCAAGGTGATGCCGGCTGAACCCGACAGAACCAAAAACGCCAACATGACTGTTAAAACCTGATGTAACTTGATCTTTTTCATATCCGCGGCAAAAATAAACTAAAAAAACCGCACAGTGGTTAAAAAAGTGTTAATAACTTTTTTGTTGAGAGGGTATTTCGGTTGAATTTTATTTTTTGAAGCAGAAATTCTAAAGCCTTATGCCTTTCACGTTTCAACCACATCTGTTTACAAGGGACGTGCTTAAATTGCTCAGCAATTTGAATTTATTTTTAAAGCTAAGGTACTGAAAAACAAAATTTAGCTTTACTAAAAACAATAATAAGTTGTACATTGTGGCGGAAATTTTCCAGTTATGAAGCCACTGGGTATTTTATTTCTTCTGATCATGGAAGTAGCTTTGCAGCCTTTGTTTGCACAAGCTCTTTCGTTAGACAGCCTGCCCAAACAGTGGGAGATAACGAATGATTATTTCGCCCGTTTTACCAAATATTCGCCCATTGATTTTGATGAAATTGGCATTGTCAACGACATCATCCAAGACCGAACAGGCTTTATTTGGTTGGCCGGCGAAAATGGTCTGGGGCGTTTTGATGGCTATGAATTTAAAATTTATCAACCCAGCGAAAGCAAAAATAGTCTTAATGGTCACATCATCAGCAGTTTGCTGGTAGATAACAAGGGAGATTTGTGGATAGGACATTCTGGTGGTTTGGTCAGATACAATAGGTATGATGACAATTTTGTACGGGTTTTTGGCGCTTACGCTCCTTATGGCAGTTACATTGACAGCAGTTATGTGCGGGCATTGTTTATGGATACTGACAGCCTCATCTGGTTCGAAACATTAGATGGCTGGCTGCACACCTACAACACCATTGAACAAAAACACAAAAAACAACTCAAACACAAAGCCGTTGATCAGCCCTATTATCATTATCATGCCATAGCGAGAAGCAGCAAAGAACATTTACTTGTGGGTGGAAGAGCAATGGGGCCTTATCTGTATGACGAAACTCGGAATGTTTTTAAACCATTGCCAGTTAATCAAGCTGATTTGCAAGGTTTTAAGCGAGAGAACGATGTTTCGATGTTGATGCCCTATAAAGACAACAAAACATGGATAGGAGGTTTTGATGGACTTTACCTTTACGACCAAAACAGGGATTATTTTCACAAATATTATAGCGGCACGGTTTACAGCCTCATCAGCGATAAAAATGGCCTTTACTGGTTGGGCACAGCAAACGGCTTGCTTAAAATCAACATAAAAACAGGACAAGCCATTCATTATCAACTTGATAATAACGACCCCGGATCGCTTGGCGGAGAACGAATTTACAAGGTGTATGAAGACCGAAGTGGACGGTTATGGTTTTCGCACGAAAATGGAATTTCTACACATCTGCCTCAGCACGAGGGCATCAGCTATATGTTTCATGTGCCGGGAATTGTAAACACACCGGCATCTTCACGAATCAGTAGTCTATCCAAAAAATCGGATAACGAAGTCTGGATTGGCACCACCGATGAAGGTATTGATGTGTTGCACTTGCAAAGCATGAAATTTGAACACTTTCATCCGAAAAACAACAACAAAATTTTATCGGCTCATATCAGATCGTTGAAAAAACACCCCGACAGCACTCTGTATATTGGCTATTGGGCAGGCAAAGGTTTTGGAAGATTCTTGCCAAAAAGCAATACGTTTGAAAGTTTTAGATATGATAGTTCAAGCCTAAAGCAAGACTGGTACAATGATTTTACTTTTAACAACGATGGCAATGTATATTTGGGCTTTTGGGGAGGTCCGGGCTTGATGCTTTTTCAGCATCAAAAGGCTGCCTTTGATAAAATATTGAGTCATAAACTACCTGATTCACAAGCAAAGTTGATCACTGTTTTGCACTTTGCCCCCAATAAGCTTTGGATTGGCACTTCCAACAGAGGACTTATTTGCTTCAATACCGATCAAGATACTGCCGTTTCGTATTTCACCGAAAGCAATCCCAACGGGGGCATTGATGCTGATTTGATTTATGACATTACCACCGATAGCCGAGGAACCGTATGGGTAGCAGCTAATGGTTTGTTTAGATACGATACCCAAAATGATCGGTTTGAAAAGATAACCACAAGCAGTCATTTTCAACAGATGCAGATTTTCAAAATAGGGGTCGGCAGCCAAAATAATTTGTGGCTATTATCATCAAAAGGATTGATGAAATATGATCCACAACTCAACTTGGTTACCGATTATAGCATGTTGGTCAACATCACTTACAATGCCCATCAGGCAGCGTTTTTACTCCTTGACGAATCAAAAATACTTCTTGGTGGCCGCAATGGATTGGCAATGATCGAAACAGACAAAATGGGCTTTCAACATCGGTTTCCTAAGGTGTTTCTCACACATCTCGATGTGTTTAATGAGGTTTTTATCCCTTTTATTGATCATTCCAAGAAAGTTCGTTTGGTGTATCACCAAAACTTTTTTGCTATCAATTTTGGTACCGACCGTTGGGAATCCAATAATCTATACACCTTTTATTACAAACTGGAAGGATTTGATGACGATTGGCGCAGCCTAACCTCGCAACAGCGCTCGGTATATTTCACCAATGTTCCGGCGGGCAGCTACATCTTTAAAATGCGTATTGGCGATGCCTACGGAAATATGGGTGAACAAGAATCGCATCTGCAAATTGAAGTCGCGGGTCCTTGGTGGAAACGAGCTTGGTTTATCGTTTTCGTTTCGCTCATGCTCATTTCTGTTCTATTAATGATCTGGTATGCACGACTTAAAGATGTAAAACTAAAATTACAAAACATGGAGTTGAACCAAAAGCTCCTCAGATTGCAAATGAATCCACACTTCATTTTTAACTCACTTACCTCTATTCAAAACTATATTTATTCCAACCAGAAACACCTTGCCGGACAGTATCTTTCTGATTTTGCACGTTTGATTCGTTTAATTTTAGAAAACAGCCGCCACGAAAGGATCAATCTCGACAAAGAAATTGAAACCATCAGCTTATATATGGAGCTTCAGAAATTACGTTTTACAGATCACTTTACTTTCAAGGTGGTGGTTGATCCGGATATTGACACAGCAATCACTTTTGTGCCTCCCATGATGGTTCAGCCGTTTTTAGAAAACGCGTTGGAACATGGGCTGAAAAACAAGCTTGAAAAAGGTGGCGAAATTCAGGTCAAATACACGTTAATGAAAAACAGTTTACAGTATGAGGTACGCGACAACGGTGTGGGGCTTTCGGCGGCAGCGCAACAATCAAAGCTTCACGAAGGCGAATCGCTAAGCATTACTATTTGCCGGGAACGACTTCAACTCATTGAAAAACAAAGCAAGATCCGCATAAATTTTGTCATTGAAGAAATTGTTCAGCAAGGCATAGTTATGGGAACGCGCGTTGTGTTTACAGTTCCACTAACCAGAAATTCTAAATAGCTAAAACGATGATTATGAAAGCCTTATTGGTTGACGATGAAACGCACTCCAGAACAGCGCTAAAAAACATGCTGGAGTTTTATTGCAAAGAAATTGAAGTTGTTGGCGAAGCCGAGAATATTTCTGAGGCACAAACACTCATAAAAACATTGAAGCCGGCAGTGGTTTTTCTCGATATTCAAATGCCCGGAGGGAATGGTTTTGAGTTGCTAAAAAAATACCGCCACATCCCCTTTAAGGTGATTTTTGTTACCGCTTTCGATCAGTTTGCGTTGCGGGCCATTAAACTAAGCGCCATTGATTACCTGTTAAAACCGCTTAGTCCGCGCGATCTCATTAAAGCTGTTGAAAAACTCAAACAGCAAGTTGAAGTGGAAGAACGTTTTGACCAGCAACTTGCTGCCCTCGAAGAAAACATGAACGCAGAACGACAGCAGAAAAAGATCATTCTCAACACTTCCAATAATATGTACATCATTCGTGTGGAAGATGTTATAAGGTGTGAATCCGACAAAAACTACACCCAAATTGTTAGCGGCAAGGGCAAAACCATTTTGGTGGCAAAAACATTGAAGGAGTTTGATGAAATGCTTTCGCCTTTAGGTTTTTGCAGGATTCATCAATCGCATTTAATCAACCTTAACCACGTGCTGAGCTACGAAAAAGGCAGCGGTGGGTTGGTGGTTTTGTCGAACAAAGAGCGGATTCCGGTTTCCAGTAGAAGAAAAGATTTTTTTATCGCGGCCCTGCAAAATCATTTGTAACGATTATTTTTTTTGATGGCACCCGAAATCATCTTTTGCAGACCAAATTGGCAATTTCCCTTCACATTCTGTTCGAGCTGACGTCAAAAATATTCAAAACTAAGGCGTTGGATTCAGTTACAAAACGTTTATAAAATAAAACAATCAAACAAACCTTCGCCGGCTACCTAGGCTTTCAATTAAAACCCGAGGCCGATGGTTTCAGATAATAAGTTTGTGGTAGCGAATAATCAAAAAGTAGATTCGTATCCCATTTTTAAATGACAAGGAGCATATTCCATGCGTATCTTGCAGTCTAACCATTTAAAATCAAAGGAATATGAAAACAAAAAATGTACTTTTAATTCTCGGCATCATGTTTTTGGCGGTTGTGTTTACGACTACCTCTTGTAAAAAAGACGATCCTGAACCCGAGCCTGAACCAATAGCCTACGTTCCAAGCTTTTCTGCCACTTCAATTGCTATTGATGCAACTACCATTGATTTTTACATCACCTGTTTATCAGACGATTATGAATTGATTAAATTGGAAATAAAATCACCCGGTGGTTTGCAGGACGACACTTTTCTTGGAAATGGAATGTTGTTGATAAAAGGAGAACCCATCACCTTTCCGAACTTTTTTGTCAGAACCTCCGGCACTTGGATCTTCATTATAACAGGAACCATCAAAAGTGGTGTCAATGTAGGTAAGTCTTTTACTGCTTCCTGTACCGTTAGTGTGGGCGGAAAATAGTTATTTACAATCGTTTCATCTGCTGAATGTTACTGTCATGTCAAGATTTTATATCCTTGTCGTTGTGGCTTCTTTTGGTCTGATCGGGTCGTGTACTCATCCATCAACAGATGAAAATTTTCCTTGTGAAGGTGTCTTTTTTATGGAAATAACAGACGACATTCATAAGCAGGTTTGCTCAAAGAATATTGAAAAGTATATGCTTTTGAATGATGCCCTACATTTAAGTGTGATGAACAATGAACTGGCCGGCAAGGTTGTTTTTAAAATTTCACTTGAACCTTTTAATGGGCCGGGAACTTATCATTTCGGCCAAAATTATCAACATTCTTGCGAGCTTATCGTGCAAGGTTCTACCGACGAGTTTTACAAATCTACCTCCGGAAAATTTGTGATCAATCATGCCGATCAAAAAACGTTAGATGCTGATTTTGAGATTACAGTAGAAGGTTTTTACAACAAAAAAAACCTTCATGCCCGGGGGGGGATACGTTTATAATCAACTATTTTGCATCTTGTGTTCGTTGCTGTTTCTTTTTCCGAATGTTGATGCTGTGTGTTTTTAAGCTGAGCAAACACCGCGTCAACTTAGCAAAAAACAAATTTCAGCTTTCCGGCTGCTGTTCCAAACAGCAGCCGTTTTTTTGGCAACACACCGGTTCATGACAAATGCTCTACATCGCTAAAAAAAAACCTAACTTTTGACGATAAATTTACCTTTGCAATCTGCTGCTGAAACCAGAAAGTCTTGATTATAATTAGGGTCTACTGAAAAACCATCAACCTTATGTTTATGAGATATTTATGACTATTTTTGAAGGATTAAATGCAAGGATATATGCAAAGAGTCAATAAAAAGCGTGCAGTAACTCCAAAATACGTGAGT
>JAEWWJ010000034.1 GCA_023396415.1 Bacteroidota bacterium | reverse complement strand
GCTAACGCTTTTTACCCAAGGGGGGCTTACTTTTTAAAATAACCAAATTTGAAAATTTATATGTTTATTATTCAGTCGGTTAAAATATCAGAAACAAAGTGACCGATTTTTATCGGACAACAATGATAAAAAATAGATAAATTTGATGAAAATTAATTCCCTTAAAAACATGATGACACTTTTTCAAAAAGTAAACTTATATAGCCCTCATTTTGAAGGGCAAAAAGATGTACTCGTCGCCGGAAAATCCATTATTGCCGTTGCCGATCATATAGAGGTTCCCAAAGGATTGGAGGTTAACGTGCTGGATTGTAGTGGTATGACGATGATTCCCGGTTTGGTGGATGCGCATGTACATATCACCGGGGGCGGCGGCGAAGGCGGTCCGGCCAGCCGAATGCCCGAGCTGGAAGTCAGCATGATGATTGATGGAGGCGTCACCACCGTGGTCGGTTGTTTAGGCACCGATGGCATCACCAGAAGCGTTGACAGCGTGTTGATGAAGGTGAAATCGCTACGCGCAAAAGGGATGTCGGCTTGGATGTACACCGGCGCTTATCAAGTGCCGCCACCGAGCATCACCGGCGACATTATGCGCGACATAGCCCTAATTGAAGAAGTGGTGGGCTTGGGTGAAATTGCCGTTTCCGATCACCGCTCATCAGTGCCTTCCACTGCCGAGCTGGCAAAATTGGCAGCCCATACCCGCGTGGCCGGAATGATCGGCGGTAAGGCCGGCATCGTCAATTTGCACATGGGCGATGCCATTGATCCTTTCCGCCCCATCCATCAGGTGGTGGAAAGTAGCGAGCTTCACTACAAGCAATTTGTTCCAACACATTGCAATAGAAATAGTTATATTTTTGAAGATGCCAAAGAATATGGAAAAACCGGGTATGTGGACATCACCACAAGTTCGTATCCCTACTATATGGACGAAGAAATAAAGCCCTCCATTGCTTTGAAACAGTTGTTGGACAGTGGCGTGCCGATTCAACACATCACCTTCACTTCCGACTCCTGCGGTTCGTTGCCCGGCTTCGATCCTGTTACCGGAAAGTTGATCAAAATTAAAATGGGATTGCCATCCTCCATTTTACGTGAGTTGAAAGAAGCCGTTGTAAATGAAAAAGTGCCTTTTGAGATCGCCCTTCAGGTGGCTACTTCCAATCCGGCCGATATTCTTCAACTTGCCGGAAAAGGCTATGTGAAAGTGGGTTACGATGCCGATCTCGTTTTACTCGACAGCGATTTCAATATTTTACGCGTGATGGCCAATGGCCGTTTGGTACTTTAAACCGATGTTGTTTTAACCCTTAATAAAACCAAATTTATGCGTTTCCGCACCCTTGCTTTGGTCGTTTTCTTGCTGTCGAACAGTCTTTTTGGCCAACAAAACAATCCTGTTGCACCACCAGATAAAGCACAGTTGGTAGAGCTTGCCCGAACCTTGTCGCACCCACGGTTGCAAGGCCGCGAACCGGGAACGGCGGGCGGAAAAGCTGCTGCCGACTTTATCGAAAGTCAGATGAGGCTTTCGGGTCTTTTGCCCGCCGGCGATGTGATGGAGCAAGCAGATGGCAGCATAGAATGTGGATTTTTTCAACAATTTGACATCATTCGCACCCAAACCGCCCATGCCCAATTGCAACTGTTCGATCCACAGAACAAAGCAAAGGATACTTTTTCAATGGCTTGGAAAACGCATTTCGATCTCTTGCCCCTTCAAAATTCCTTTCAAACCACTTCCGAGCTGGTGTTTGCGGGCTACGGTGCTATCAGTTCCGATAGCAGCTACAATGATTTTGCACACCTTCAATGCCAAAATAAAATCGTGGTTGTGATGCTGGGTTTTCCCGGACAAGCCGACACTGCTTCTATTGTCTGGCAAAAAATCGGAAGACAATTGCAAACTGATGGTTTCAACATCAAAAGACAGCGGTTGAATGCAAAAAATTATGGAGCTGTGGCCTTGCTTGTGTTCGACACGAAAACCACCACATTGCCCGACAGCATCGCCATGCAGCGGTTGATGTATCAACTTACCGGCAATGATGTGGTGGGTTATCCCGATCCCGATTATTGGTTGGCTTACGATACTACCACTCCATTCATCCCTTTGTTGGTGGGCAACACGACTGCGGCTCAGGCTTTGGAGAAATTTATTGGCATTGATTTTCAGCATATTCAACAAAAAATCTCCTCCACCGGAAAGCCATTTGAAATAAATTTGGAGTATAAAAAGGCCACCCTTGCCGTAAATGTGGACAGCGACACCATCGTCGGGCAAAATGTTTTGGCACTTCTGAAGGGTGCCGACAGTTCCCGAATGTTGGTGGTCGGCGGTCATTTTGATCATTTGGGCATGAGGGGCGATAGCATTTATACCGGTGCCGATGACAATGCCTCGGGGGCTTCGGGAGCAATGGCTTTGGCGCACCAATGGGCAAAAAGCGGCTTGTTGCCTGCCCAAAATATGTTGTTCGCTTGCTGGGATGGCGAAGAAAAAGGATTGTTGGGAAGCAGTTTTTTTGTGCAACAATTGGCTCAGCCTGATCAGCAAATCAATTTGTATCTGAACATGGATATGATTTCGCGCAGCGCGGAAGAGGATGTGCTGCACAACATCTTGAGCATTGGAATGCGCCGCAGCGACACAGCACTAAAAAATCGAACCATAAAAATAAACCAAGCCCAACCCTCGCCCTTCAACCTCGATCTTTGGGAGGTGGACGGTCATTCGGGTAGCGATTACGGTCCTTTCGTTCAGGCCGGTGTTCCGGTGATGAGTTTCTTTTCGGGATTTCATCATGATTACCACAGTCCGCGCGATACCTTCGACAAGATGGATTTCCATAAAATGAAAGCTGTGCTTCAATTGGTCAATGATTGTTTGTGGTCTTTTGAGGATTAGCTGTGGCACGGAGTAGCTGTGGCAAAGAGTTTTTGCTCAGTTTAAAAAGCCAACTGCATAATTGACACAGTTTGTTTTTGCCTACAAATCAGCTAAGTCTTAAAAAACCAAAAGAACCGTTTTTCTCGTCGTTACACGAAATTTAAATAGAAATGATCAGTAGTGTCTATTAATGAAATGTTAAAAAGTATCGAAGTCCAATTGTAGCTGTCAATCATCGAGGTTTTGTTTCGGTTTTTCAAACAGAAACAAATCGTTAATATTGTCTTTTGCCAAGAGGGAGCTGCCCAATATTCTCATAACTTCATAGATGCTACGTTTGAGTTTGAGCTTGCCGGCAATTATTGCCATTGTGCAATAGGTGATGATAGCAACGTAAACCTGTATACGAACCCCATTTTCAGTATTCCCCCAGAAAGACCTAATGCGCAGGTGTCCTTTCATCCATTTAAAAAAGGTTTCAACAGCCCATCTGTTTTTATACAGGAATGCTATATCCCTGGCCTTAAGAAAAAAGTTAATAGAGTAGTAGGTGAAGGTTCGCTTGAGTTCTGGCTCATAATAGACAATCCTTCTGATATCAGCCGGGTAGTTTATGATGTTTCCGTTTGTTGTGAACCTCACAGTTTGATCTCTGAAGATGTTATCCGCGCCTTCCAGAAGATCTTCTCCGTCAACCACTTCATATTTTGGTCTTCGTTTTTCCCTTATAACAAAGAAAGAATTGAGAATTTCGATGCGATAGAGTCTCGCCAGATCCCAGTAACCACGGTCAAAAATATAGCAAGCAAATGGCTCATAGTTAATCCAGTCCATAGCTTTCACGTCATGTACAGCCGCTTGTGTGATATAAAACGACACTGGTATCTGGGTAACAATATCAAGTTGCGTATGAACCTTGATTCCAGATTTAGTACTTCTGAATCTTGCCCACTCAAAAAGGGACATACAGAGGTCAATAGTGGTAGAATCAAAAGCGTAATACTTCCCATCGAGCCCAAATTCCTGATTCACATACTCTTTACGAGCAAGTTCCACCATATGATAGGCGAATTTTTCAAAAATCTGATATTCACGAAGTTGATTCGCTTTGGAAAGTACGCTTCGGTTAACCGGGGTCTTCCCAAACCCAAGATGGAAAGACTTTTTGGCATGTGCAGTCGTAATATCAGTCAGTTCCCGAAGACTGTTGCAGCCATCCAACTGACCAAACATAAGCACGAGCAGTTGGTTCCAGTATGTCAGGTTCCATCCCTGTGTTCTATCATTAATGACTGTTATCACGAGTCTTTCGAAGTATCGTTTGGGAAGAAAATCGGTAATTTGACTGAAAATATACTTGCCGCTGTTCATTACATACTACTTTTTGGTTTAAAACCAAAGGTAGTCTGTTCAAAAGTGCGACAAGGATTTTCATATAAACCATATTGATTATGAGTGAGATAGAACTTATTTTAACATTTTTTAATAGACACTAGTGAAACTCTTTCAAAATATCAAGCGATTTAAGCCCCCTGATAAAGTTTCAATTGAATAATTTGGGTTGAATAGTTTACAGTTTTAAAATTGCTAAAAGTTTTGGATGTTTTTTCAATTTTTCATACAACTTATTTAAAATCCAAATCCGCACAAAAAAGTGACAAGCAACTTGAGCGATGGAGCGACGGGGAGATAGGGCTGAAAAACACTGCGAAGCAGGGTTTTGAGGGAGAAATCTCCAACATAAACGGATATGCCTCCGACCAGAGTGAATATGTCTCCGACCAGAGTGAATATGACTTCATCTATAGGTGATCCACAAATGCATCACCGAAACCATCAGTAAAATTTACAATGCATGCTCAGGAATTGTACCAGTCAGGCTTTGAAAGAAGCTCACCATCAAATCAATTTCTTCGTTGGTCAGTTCTTTGCCTAATTGGGTGTAAGCCATGATACGCACGGCTTCGTGAAGACTACCAACGCTTCCGTCATGAAAATAAGGCGCCGTTTTTTCGATGTTGCGTAGCGAAGGCGACTTGAAAACATATTTGTCTGACTCAAGACCGGTGACCTCAAATTTTCCTTTATCTTGTCGGCTCGATCCGGTAAAATCCCAATAAGGGCCATGCACCAGACCAAAGCGTTGCATCATGTTGCCACCAAGTCCGGGGCCGGTATGGCAGGCGATACATCCTGTTTCTATGAAAAGACTAAGGCCTGCCTTTTGGTTTTCATCCAATGCGCTGACTGCTCCTTCAAGAAAAGCGTCAAAGGCAGCCGGGGTGGCGAGTGTAGCTTCAAAATCGGCTATGGCCAAAGCGAAATGGTCGAAATCAATGGGGTTTTCTTCACCGGGAAAAGCCGCTTTAAACATCTCGGTATAGCTTTCCGAATTTTTAAGAATTTCAATCACCTCAACATCATTTTTCATCCCCATCTCTATCGGATTTAAAACAGGTCCTTTGGCTTGGTCTGCCAAATCTGGAGAGCGTCCATCCCAAAATTGGGCCACATGAAAATAGGCATTGAAAGTGGTTGGACTGTTGCGGGTGCCGCGGGTGCCGTCATGTCCGGGCGAGGTAGGTTCATTGTCAACCCCATAGTTCGAGATGGGGTGGCAGGTGTTGCAACTCATCATGCCTGAAGCGGAAAGCCTTTCATCGTAATACAGCTTCTTGCCAAGCTGCGCCAGCGGTGTGTTAGGATCGCTGGGTTGTGGTAAGGTGCTGAAATAATTGTTGGCAGTAGCAATCAATTGTTGGTCAGCCTCTGAAAGTTTTTGTTCTTCGGCGCGGTTGGCCGAGTTGTTGCACGAAACAAAAAGCAGCAGCAAAGCCGCGAAAGCTAGGATTGTCTTTTTCATCTTAAATTTGGTTTGTTAAGCCCACAAAGGTACAAACAGAAGCAGAGAAAGACAATCCAAAAAATTGATTTTGTGTTTGCGCATCGCCTCGGTATTGAACTGATTTTTTGTAAAAGACTGAGCAAGGCTTCATTCTGTTTGTTTTTGGCCACATATTATTCTGCTGTACCACGCTTTATTGCTGCGGCTGTTTATACCCTTCATTAAATGTATCCTTTGAAAATGTTCAGCTGACCAACTCAATTGACATCGAAATGCAGCTTCTTTCTTTGCGAAACTTCTTTAACAATACGATTTAGCCATGCTTTTGTGACAAATAAAACTGAAAAATGATCTAATTTTGAAACTTAGAAAAAACACATTACCATGCTAAAAATTCCTGAAATTGGTTTCATTCGCGAGGCCGATGCTTACACCATCGCCCACGAACCCATTGCTTCTGTAGATTTGATGGAGCGCGCGGCCACCGCTCTTTTTCACCGCATGGTTGGCCGATTGAAGCCTTTTCAAAAGGTGGATATTTTTTGTGGCTCGGGCAACAATGGCGGCGATGGTTTGGTGCTGGCCCGTCGGCTTGAAAAAGAAGGTTTTGCGGTGAGGGTGTTCGTGCTGATGCTTTCCGAAAAGGCGAGTGCAGATTTTCAAACCAATCTGGAACGCTTGCTGCTGTTGCCTGCGGTGGAAATTAACTATCTTTCCGAAACAGAGCATTTTCCCGAAATTGCCACCGACGCGCTTGTTGTGGATGCTTTGTTGGGCTCGGGATTGAACAAGCCGGCCACAGGAATTGTAGCCGAAGTGATCGAGCATCTCAACAGTTCGGGAGCTTTGATTGTGGCCGTGGATGTGCCTTCGGGTTTGTTTGCCGATCAGCCGGTCAATGTTAAAGACGCAGTAATAAAAGCCGATTTCACCTACACTTTTGAATGGCCGAAGTTGGCTTTCTTTTTCCCGGAAAATGAATTTTTTGTTGGCAATTGGGAGGTGGTTCCTATCGGGCTTCACAGGGCCATGCACCAAGACGACGGTCATCGCTCGTTTTTGGTTGAAAAAAATGACATTGTAACCCAGCTACGGCCTCGCCCTCGTTTTGCCCATAAAGGAAATTTTGGACATGCGTTGCTGCTAGCGGGCGCGTCTGACAAGGCGGGAGCAGCAGTTTTGGCTGCCACAGCCTGTTTGCGCAGCGGGGCCGGTTTGCTGCATGTACATTTGCCTGAAAAAGCTGTTTTGCCCTTGCAGCTTCATCTGCCTGAAGCCATGATAAGTGCTGATCCGGGTGCCGATACAATTGAAAAATTGCCTGATCTGCAATTTTTTAACGCCATTGCGATGGGCCCTGGAGTGGGAACTTCGCAAGGAACAGCATCGGTTTTGAAACTACTGATCCAAAATGCCGACCAACCGCTGGTGCTCGATGCCGATGCGTTGAACATCCTTTCCGAAAATAAAACATGGTTATCTTTTTTACCCAAAGAAAGTATATTAACACCTCATCCTAAGGAGTTTGAACGCTTGGTGGGCAAGTGGAGCAACGGCTTTGAGCGCCTCGATTTACAAAGGGAATTTTCACGTCGTTTTGGTGTTTACGTGCTTTTGAAAGGGGCTTTCACAACCCTTTCAACACCCGGAGGTCCTGTGTTTTTCAATCCTACAGGTAACCCGGGCATGGCAACTGCCGGAAGTGGCGATGTGCTTACCGGCATTCTACTGGGATTGCTGGCGCAAGGTTATCGTCCTTTTCATGCGGCCTTGATTGGTGCCTATGTGCATGGTTTGGCGGGTGATAAGGCAGCAAAGGCAATGGGAAGGGAAGCCATGTTGGCCTCAGATGTCATCGCAAAAATTGGCGAAGCCTTCGTTTCTTTGCAAAGCTAATCTTCTTGATTTGTAATGTATAATGCTTTATATCAACTCTTTATTTAAAACAATTTTGCGCACTATTTGTCCTTCACCCGTGGTGAAGCGAATAAAATAAGTTCCCGATTTGCAGTGTTGGCATGAAATCGTTTCGCTGAAAGTGAAAGCATTTTCCCATTGTTTTGAAAACACTTCTTGACCATAAACATCAGTAATATACAAGCTGACATGCTTTTGTTGCTCGAACGTGGCTTCAACGGTAAAGGCTCCTGAACTGGGATTGGGATAAACTTTAATCAGACTCAAATCAGTTAACTCATTGGTTGAGGTAAAACGGCTGATGTCCATCCAGTTGATGTTGTATTCTCCGGCAACGGAATACAACCGCAGGGTGAAATTGCCTTTAGGGAGGCTCATTTTAAACGACTGTGTTTTCCAGGATTGCCAGCCGCCGGTAGCATTAAAAGCGACTGTTTGAATGGGGGTGAAGCTTGTTCCATTGCCCAATTGCACCGAAACCCTTCCGTTGGAATACAATGATGCCACCCTAAATTGAAAATTATAGTCGCCGGCTTCACTCACCGTAATGAAATAATCGAGAAAATCGCCATTGTTTGCGTAACCTATGTTGTAGCCACCGCCAATATCGGTGCAGGTTTCCAATTGAAATCCGTTGTTGACATCAAAATCTTCGGCCTGAATCTTACTGGGCAAAAGAAAACGGCGAGGCAAAGTGTTTTTGATGCGCTTATTCACAAAGCTGTCTAAAAATTGCGTATCGCTTTTGATGCCATTTCCGGTGTAGGAAAGCAACAATGTTTGATCGAATGACAGCTCGTTTACGAGATTTAAAATCACTTTTTGGTTGTTATCAGGATGGATTTCAATGGCTTGAATAGGAGTTTCAACCCCATTTACCTTGAACAAAAAATCAGTGGGCAAGGCCAAAAGTTCGGTAACTGGCTTGTTTAAGGTGAGCTCAATTGAGGGGTTGCTTTTTGTTGATTCGCCTGAAACAAATCCGAATGAAACTGTTGAAACGGCTTTAGGGTTGGTAAATTTAAAGAAACTTACATTCGATCCGGCTTTGTCGAACACCAACCGCACTTTGTTGGTGCCGCCGGCAAGAATAACATTGTTAATGGTGGAGCTGGCCCAAGTTTGCCACCCTCCGGTGGTGGGCAATTGGTGGCCGGGGCTGATATCTGTGCCATTCACTACTAAACGAACAATGCCTGGGTCGGTGGCAGAGGCCGATCTAAACATCAGCTCGTAAGCCGCCGCACTGTCGCTGTTGATAGAAAATTGTAACCATTCGTCAGCATTCACCCAGCCAATGCTGTAGCCATTGTTGTCGGGATGGTTGTCGTAGCATTTTTCAATGTCCACGCCATCGTTGCGGTAACTCCAGCCGGCGTTCCAGTTGGTAAAATTGTTAGTGTTGAGGTGGTAATTGGCAGTGTCGGCATCCCAATAGGCATAAGAGCATTTTCCGAGGTCGTAATCCGACAGATGGATCACATCATCCACATGGTGCTGCACAAAAGGGAGGGTGGCATTGGAGTGGGGCTGCCTGATCATGGCGTCAATTACATCGCGCTGAACAATGCAGTTCTCTATCTTGTGGTTGTTGGCCCAGTCGAGCACGGCAGCAAAAGCTTGTTCGGAAGTCATGGAAGGAAGTCCTGTTTTCCAGTTGGAAATGAGGCTGTTGTATGGAATACTTTCGGGAACCCTCAACACATTGTTGATACCGGCTTTTTTTACCGGCCACCACGACCATCCTATTTTATTTTGTTCCGCCAAGGCGATGAGGCTGGTAAACCATGAGTTGGAATTTTCCCCGGTTTCTCCCAACCAAATGGGGATGTTGTAGGAATTGCGCATATTGATCATCCACTGAATGGATTCTTGGGTGTTAAAATTCCAGTATTTGTGAAAGCTGTACACCATATTGCCATCCCAAGGAGGAGTGAGGCCGGTGTAGTCGTTGGCAAACCAGTTGCCTTCGATGATGATGATGTGGTTTTGATCTACTTCGCGGATGGCGTTGGTAATGCTCACATAGATTTGTTTGAGCAAAGTGCCGTTGGGAAGTTCCCAGTTGGGCTCGTTGATGAGGTCGTAGCCACCAATCCATGGTTCGTTGGCGTAGCGTTGGGCCAATTTCTTCCACAGCGCCACTGTTTTTCGTCTGTTTTCGGCACTCTCCCACAAAGAGGGTTTAGTAGGGTCGTAATCCGAGATGTTGGCATCGTGACCCTGTCCACCGGGCGCGGCATGAAGGTCGAGAATCAAATACATTTGGTTGTCGCCGCACCAGTCGAGCAGACTGTCAATCTGCACAAAACCGTTTTCAAACCATGTATCTTGGCCTACAATAGGCTCATCTTCAATGGGTAATGTAAACCATTTGTAGTGCATGGCAACCCTGACGCTGTTAAAACCCCACTGCTTCATGCTGTCCACATCGCGACGTGTAAAATGCTGGTCGAGCCAGTGTTGGTAAAAAATATCTGTATTGGCAACGCCGATGGTTTCGATGAGTTTGTTCCGAAACTGGGTATGTGTTCCGGCCACGTTTTCCGATTTCATCATATAACCCTCTTGCAGCAGCCAGTTTCCGGTGCCAATGCCGCGCAAAATCACTTCGTTTCCGTTGGCATCATGGATGTATTTTCCGCTTCGATGCAAAAAACCTTGTGCCTTCAGTGTTAGAAAAGAAGAAAGGATGAAGAGAGAAAGAAAGAGAAGGAGGATATTTTTTTTCATTTTTGATGGGATAGTTTTATTGGATTTCGGACTAATGTTATTGCCGGTGCCCTGTGCTTCGGTTGCAAACTTACTGCTTTGCGGGCTATGACAGGTTTTTTACAATACATCAAAAATGCGTCAAACGCTCCATTTTTTGAATCGTGTGAAGTACAAAACGATTGTTCGAAATTGATAAATTCGTCTTTCATTCCTTTAAGTCAAGGGATTAACTACTTTGCTGTGATTTTTTTCACAACAGTTTGAAAATATCAAGGATTTAATATGTAGTTTTGCTTTCTTTTTAAAATTAGCGACAAAAACAAAGAAATATGAAGAAATTAGCTGTAGTGGCTTTTGGGGGCAATGCGCTGCTAAGGTCGAGTGAGCGCGGCACCATTGATGAGCAAGAAGCCAATGCTTATAACGCATGTAATAACCTTTTGAGCCTTATTGAACACAATTACAACATCGTTGTAACGCATGGCAACGGCCCTCAGGTGGGAAATATCTTGTTGGCCAACACGGCAGGACACAAATTGTATGGTTTGCCCGATATGCCTTTGGACATTAGCGTGGCCTATTCACAAGGTTTTATTGGCTATGTGATTGAACAGCAATTGCGTAACGTGTTGATGGCCCGTGATATGGATCGAGATATTATTTCCATCATCACCCAAGTTTTGGTTAACAAGGACGATCCTGCCTTTTTGGATCCCACCAAACCTATTGGCCCATTTTATACCCGCGAGGAGGCTGATCAAATCACTGCCGAAACCAAGTCGGTATTTAAGGAAGATGCCCGTGGAAGAGGCTGGCGCAAAGTAGTGGCTTCACCCACTCCTTTGGTGATTTTCAACAGGCAAACCATCGAAAAAATTGCCCGCGAAGGTCATATCGTGATCGCTGTCGGTGGCGGCGGTATTCCTTGTTTCTATGTGGAATCCAATAAGTTACAAGGTATTGATGCTGTAATAGACAAGGATTTAGCCAGCTCTTTATTGGCTTCACAAATCAGGGCCGATAAGTTTTATATTTTAACTGATGTGCCTAAAGTGTGTATCAATTTCAATACCCCACAGGAGAAATCATTGGATAAAATGACCATTGCTGAAGCCAAAAAATACCTCGACGAAGGTCAGTTTGGCGAAGGTAGCATGGCTCCAAAGGTTAAAGCAGCCATTAACTTTGTGGAACGCAGCGGCAAAGATGCCATTATCACCGAGGCTACCCTTTTAGGGGCTGAGAACGGTGGCACAAGGGTTACGATTGTTTAATGAAATAATTATAGAAAAAAAAGGTGCTGTAAAGCACCTTTTTTTGTTTATCAACGCTTGTGATTAACCCGCATTTTCATTCAGTTTAACGTAAAAAGCCACCTTTTCGAGTGAGGTAATCATATCATACTCTTCGAGATACACTTCCTTAGGAACGTTCACCGGTTTTGGAGTGTAGTTTAAGATACCTTTGATGCCGGCCTTTACCAAAGCGTCGGCAGTTTGTGAGGCAAAATCGGCAGGAACAGTCATAATAGCCAATTTAATGTCTTTTTCACGGATGATGTTTTCCATCTCATCGGTTGAAAAGCAAGGAACGCCCGACATGGTATTTCCAATTTTATCGGGGTTGATGTCGAAGCTGGCTACAATTTTTAAATGAGAGCGCTTGCCGCTGAAGTAGTTGATGAGTGCCCGACCCAAATTTCCCATTCCAATGATAGAAACATTGATGCCCTCTTGGGAATCAATGATTTCACCAATCAGTTCGATTAGCTCTTTCACGTTGTAACCTTTGCGCAGGGTGCCGGTGTATCCAATCAACATCAGGTCGCGCCTAACCTGTACGGCAGTGATATGCTGTATTTTAGCAATCTCATGGGAGTATATATGGGTTTGGCCTTTGTCGAGACAGATTAATAATGCTCGCCTGTATTGGCTTAGCCGTTCAATGGTTTTATGTGGAAGATGCTTCATGCCCGTTTCTCTTTTGGTTTGCTATACGGCCACAAAAGTAACAATTGAGACAACTAAAATGCAAGTTTTTTGTTAATTAATTCACATTGTTAGTTAATAGCACTATTGTGAAAGTTTGAAGGTCGAAAAGTCTGAAGATCCGAAGGTCGAATTACCTCAAATTTTCAAATCGTCAAATTTTGAATCAAAAGCATCAATTTAATTCCATTCTAAGAACCCAATCTTGTCCCGCACATGTGGGATGAATTTCTTGAATCTCGCGCCAGCCCATTAATAACCATTAACCATTAACCATTAAAAAGCCTCTTCTGCTCCTGGTCAATCCAATCCAACCAAAGGTTGAAGCCTTCGCCTGTTTTGGCACTCAATTGAATATACTCCAAGTCTGGATTTACATTTCGGGCAATGGACATGAACAGGTCTAAATCGTAGTCAAGATAGGGTAGAAGGTCGGTTTTGTTGATCAGGCAAAGCTGCGCCGTTTCAAACATATTGGGGTATTTGGCCGGCTTGTCCTCGCCTTCGGTAACACTGACAATGACTACACGTTTTGTTTCACCAAGATCGAAAAGCGCAGGACAAACCAAATTGCCTACGTTTTCGATAAAAAGCACGCTGTTGGGAGTGATTTCCAATTGCTTGATGGCTTTATTTACCATTAAAGCATCCAAATGGCAGCCATTGCCTGTGTTGATTTGAATGACCGGTGCTCCCGCTTTTTCAATGCGTTGGGCGTCATTGAGCGTTTGTTGGTCGCCTTCAATCACAAAAACTTTCAATCGCTTGTCCATTTCTTTGATGGAACGCTCCAAAATGGCGGTTTTTCCAGATCCCGGAGAGCTTACCAAATTGAAGCTTACCACCTTTAATGCTTCAAAATAGCCTCTGTTTCGCTCGGCCTGAAGATCGTTTTTGCTGAGGATATTGCGCCGAATTTGAATGGTTTGTGCACTTAAATTTCCTTCGTTGTGCACATGGTTGTGGTGGACGTGCGAGTGTTCATGATCACGCGCATGGGCATGTGGATGTTCGTGTGGTTGACCTGAAATTTGTTCATGGGGATGAACGTGTGCAAAAGGACCATGAAAATGTTCGTGTGTGTGTCCGCTTTGTTGAGATGGTTTTCTGTAAGTGATGTGGTCGTCGTCGCCACAGCCGCAAGTTCCGCACATAAGGCAAGTATTTTTATAGATTTATTTTAAAGTTAGAGTGATGGTCATGGCGTAAGGTCATGGTTAGTGATCACTTCGATAGACCTGATGTTTAATTCTTTACCTTTTAATAGGTTGGTATGTAGGCTGTTACAATAAGGGCATACTTTGGTAAAATCAAAGGGGTCAAATTCATTGCAACATTCTTCGCAAATGGCTTTGGCTTCAATGCTGTGGTAAATAATTTCTGCCGCTTTCATTCCGGCTTGGCCAATGGTTTCGGCCATCGCCATTTCTAAAGCATCAAGTTCCACGCCGGACAAGGTTCCAATTTCCAGTTCAATTTTTGAAACGGAAACAGCATGGGCTTTTTCTACTTCTTCTTGAACAATTTCAATGATATTGATAGCGATGGACAATTCGTGCATGAAAGCTCTTTTTTGCAAATTTAAACAAATGAAGCAATACTGAGTCCCCTTGTTGGGTTAGACGACGTGCTTTCTAACTTTTATAAAGCAAGCAGTGCTTGAGGTTTTCTCAACATTCAATGGTCTTTCAATGATGTTTAAAGGCTTTTTAAACCCGATTTTGATTAACGAAAAATGCTGATACTGCCTTGCAAACGTTTTTCTACAACGCCCTCGAAGCCTTGATAATAAACCAGACACACATAAAAGTAGGTTCCGTCGGGGCAGTTTAAACCTGTTTTTCGGTCTTTGCCATTCCATTCAATGGCCGGATCATCGGTTTGAAAAACCACGTTCCCCCATCGGTTGAGGATGGTCATTTCAACCCTTTCAATATTGGCTTTTGGATTGTTGGCGGGGTAGTTCATCGGAACAAAAACATCATTGAAACCATCGCCGTTGGGCGTGAAAACATTGGGCAATTCATACAACGGACAAGTGTCCCAATCCACGCAAAAGGTGGCCGAAGCTTCAGAAACATTACCCGTTGAATCAACGGCTTTTACGAAGTAACAGCCGGTTACAAATGACAAATCGTAATGCAGGTATTGCTTGGTGTTCACCCAAGTTGAATCTAAAAGCTGAAATGGTTGCGAAGGTGAAGGGGAGTAATAATAAAGAAATTTCGCAATATCAGCACTGCAACTGTCGTATAAGGTGTTGATTTTGATCAGGTTTTCAATTTTTTCGCAATCCGTTTCAATAGTAATTTCAGGTGGACAGGGCGGGTCAATGTCTTTGGCTTGGGCAGTCAAAAGTTGTGAGTAATTCACAATCGGATCAACAATGCCGTTGGTGGAATAACTGCCGAAGGTTCTGATATAATAGGTGTAGCTTTGGTTGTTGACCAAGCCGCTGTCTCTAAAGCTATTGGTTGTGCTGGAGCCGATTTTCACGAAGCCGCTTTCTTCGCGACGGAAAATCTCTGCTCTGCTGTTCGTCCAAGGAACGTTTACTGTCCATGATAGCGTGATGGCTTCATTGGAAGGCCGTACTTTGAGCAGTACCGACGAGGCTTTGCGACTGCTGCCGATCAGTCCTACGCTGTTGCTTTTCAGCTTTACTTCATAATACAAACCATCCGTTTGGGTGTTGAGATTGACGCTGGCATCGGCAAAAAGCGTGTCCATCAATCCTGTTCCGGTGAACACGAGTGTGCCATTCATTAGGTCGTTGCCGGTGTATCTCACTAATTCATAGGTGTATGGGCCTGGAAATTGATTTTGGTCGAGCTCGATAGGAGGAGACCAAGCCACGAGCACTTTTCCACCGACAATATTGGTGCTATCGTTGGAAACATGCGTCATCAGTGGTAAATCGCGTTTGAGTGAGGCACAGCTTTGGTTGCTGGCAATGCTTTCGGCCCCATCATCAAAGATGGAGGTGATGAGGTAGCAATAGTCAATGCCTGCAATCAGGCCTGCGCCATTATCGTCGTCACGATACGAGAGGAGGTTGGCCGGTAGGGTGGCTATGCGCGTGAATCCTGCTGAAATAGGAACGCCTGTTTCGCAGGGGCTGGGGGCAAAAGTCGAGTTGCCGTTGCGGCGATACAGGGCGTAGGAGCTGAGGTTGTTGCAGCCGGCGGCACTCCACGAAAGGTTGATGCCGTTTCCTAATGGAACCGCCGCAAGATCGGTAACCGGAGGTGCTATCACGCGAATTTCTGTTGTAAAGAACGAGGTGAGGCTCACTTCGGGATGGTTGTCTTTGGCCTTAAAAAGAACGTTATAAGAGGATTTGCGGATTTCGTTGCAGCCGGGGTTCCAGTTAAAAGTAGCAGTGGCGGTGGGTGTTCCTGTGGCAGGGTCGGGGTTGAGGGTGGCAGCGTTTGTTAGCTCAAACGCAGACCCTGAGGCTGTTAAAACTACGCCATTGTTATCGGGATCGGTGGCTGAAACAGCGAAATTGAGTGTTTCTTTAGCAATCACGCAGGTGGAAGAGGTGGTTTCAATCACCGGTGGATTGTTGTTGCAAGCTCCAATCAGGATTTGCATGTCGCGCATCACCTGTCCTATTAAAATTCCCGAGCGCCACTCTTCTACAATAAAAGCAATATTGTATTCACCTTGAAGCATGGGGACGTCCCAAATCACATCGCCATTTGCGGCGTTAATGCCAAAACTGATGGATGCCATAGGAGGAGTATAGCCCGGTATTTCACGTCCGTTCGCACCTCGGCAAGTCACAATTTTATAGCTCAGGCTGTCGCCGTCAGGATCGAAGGCCGATGGATTGTGATAATAGGTTTTGCCCACACATCCTTGATCCACAGGGGCATTCAGCAGTTGTACCGAATTGTTTTCGCCAAGAAAAGGATTGATGACCAACAGGCTTTCAACATAAATAGGAACATTGACTGAGTTGGGGATGTTGACCACACCAAAGTTGCGGTTGGGGTCTTCCACCGAAATTACATAAGTTCCCGGCCCGGGGAATGTATGGTTCATTCGATACACATTCAGTGTGTAATTGTCGGGAAGAGCGCGAAAAGTAATCCTTGGAATTTCATTTTGACTGTCATCGCCCCACATAATAGGCAAAGTAACTCGTACATCGTCGGCGGGACTGGGTGTATAGGTGTACATGGTTATTGTAACCTCATAGGTGAGGCCTTGAAGCCATTTGTAGGTGATTTCGGCAGCACGCTGATGGGTGGCATGGGCAGCAAGGTTGCAAATACCAAACACTAACAGAAGGATACCTTTTAATTGCCGCATATTTTTTTACGAATTGAACCGGTTTATTGTTGCAAAGATAACTGTACCTCTGAAACAGGACGGCTTTCCCGCTTTTTTCTTTAAAACTGTGAGCTGTTTTTTTGTAATTCTTCTTGTTTGCGCTTTGTCTCGTCTTGAGACGAGAGCGTTTAGCGTTGGCAAGATGGGGACTCCTTTATAACCCTGATTTGGGTAGTGGTGAAAATGCCAAGAATAAGGTCAATTTGGGTTTGCGTTTTTAAACTGATTCTAAATAAAGAATGAAATATGTATTTAGTTTGCTAATGTTTTTATAAAAAATATTATAAGTAATTGATATATAATTAAATAAAAATATTTCTCAACGCATTAAAGGCTTATTTAGATCGTTTATAATTTAGGTTTAAAAAAGAAAAAAATATTTATTGAATAAAAAACCTGCGTATCTTTGCACGAGAAAAGTAATCACATGGAAGCAGAAACTCTATCATCGGTAAAAAAAGTTCAGGCAGTTCCTGAGCCGAGTGTACGCCGGATGCCGCAATATCTACATCTGATTAAGGTGCTGCATGAGCAGGGTGAAGAACATATTTCGGCACCTGCAATTGCCCGTTTACTGCATGTTGACCCCACACAAGTGGTAAAAGACTTGGCCTATACCGGCATAAGTGGCAAGCAGCGTGTTGGATATTCTGTTGCTGAATTGGTGCATGCTCTGGAAGATTTTTTAGGTTTCAATCGTCCTCAAGAAGCTTTTTTGGTAGGTGCCGGTTTTTTGGGCAGCGCCCTCATTCAATACCAAGGTTTTCGCGAATCGGGAATGAAGATTGTTGCAGCTTTTGATGTTGACAAACGTAAAATTGGCACCGAAATATTGGGTGTTCCTGTTTTTGGTCTTGAAAAGTTCCGCGATCTGGCTTCGCGTCTGCACATCAGCATCGGTATCATCACCACTCCTTCGGGCGTAGCTCAGTCCATTGCCGACCTGATGGTGGTTTGGGGCATCAAAGCCATTTGGAATTTTGCACCCACCGCTTTAAAAGTGCCCGATCATATCATCGTTCAGGATACGCATATCTACTCTAACCTCGCGGTGATAATCAATAAGTTAGGTCAAAATAAAAATGAATCACAAGGTATAACCCTTCAAAAATAATTATTGTGAAAACAGAACCCAATAAAAATTTTCGCCAGTTTCAACAGGTTGTCGAAATCATCGAGCGAAACCACCACGACAAGGCCAGGCTCATTCCTATCCTTCAACAAATTCAGGATTCATACCGCTATTTGCCTCCTCAGGTGCTCACTTATGTGGCTACTGCCCTCAATATGCCTGTGGCTGAGGTGTATGGCGTGGCTACTTTTTATGCACATTTCTCATTGGAAGCTAAAGGAAAGTATGTGATTAAAGTTTGCGATGGTACAGCTTGCCACGTAAAACGTTCCACAAAACTTATTGAAGCTTTGTATAAAAAACTCAGGCTCAATGAAAGTAAGCACACCACAGATGACATGATGTTCACCATGGAGGCTGTAAGTTGTCTCGGAGCTTGCGGGCTTGCTCCCGTGATGGTAGTGAACGAAAAGGTGTATGGCGAAGTAAGCGCCAAGCGTTGCGACGAAATCATAGACGAGATTCTCAAAAGCGAATTAACACCTCAGGAAACAATTTAACTTAACAATGACGAGCATGGAAACAATGGTAATGACCGATCTTAAAGAGGTCAAAAATCAATATAAAAAAGCGACTTCAAACGTAAGTAAACGTATTGTGGTTTGCGCTGGAACGGGTTGCATCGCCAATGGTGCATTGGTTGTTCACAAGGCCCTCGAACAAGCCATCAAAGAAGCAGGTCTCGAGCTTTTTGTTGAGTTGGAACTGGATCAACATGACGATCATAAAAAAATCCTAATGACCGGCAGCGGCTGTCAAGGCTTTTGCGCCCAAGGCCCTTTGGTGAATATTCTTCCCGATGAAACCATGTATGTGAAGGTGAAACCTGAGGATGCCAAAGATATCATTGCCAAATCTATTTGTAAAGAAGAGGTGATTGACCGTCTGCTCTATGTGAATCCTGTTTCAGGCGAACACAACAAAGGCCAACTCGACATCCCTTTCTACAAAAGGCAAACACGTCTTGTGTTGGGTGAATGTGGCCACGTTGATCCTGAAAATATTCGCGAATACATCTCTCACGATGGCTATTTTGCTGCGCATAAAGCCTTTACCACCCTATCGCCTGAGCAGGTTTGCGACACCATTCTATCCTCAGGATTAAGAGGTAGAGGAGGCGGAGGATTTTCAACCGGCAGAAAATGGAACCTCACCCGTATAGAAGAAAGTGAAAAGAAATATGTTATCTGCAACGGCGACGAAGGCGACCCAGGTGCATTTATGGATCGGAGCTTAATGGAAGGCAATCCGCACCGCGTGATTGAGGGGATGATGATTGCTGCCAGAGCCATCGGTGCCGACGAGGCATATGTGTATGTGCGTTTGGAGTATCCACTTGCCGTGCAAAGGATGCGCAAAGCCATTGAAGATGCTATGGAAGCAGGTATTTTGGGTGATCACGCCTTCGGAACAGATCATAAAATGCACATCCATATTATGGAAGGTGCCGGTGCTTTTGTGTGTGGTGAAGAAACCGCTTTGATTGCTTCTATTGAAGGAAAAAGAGGAATGCCTATGCCCAAGCCACCATTCCCTGCTCAAAAAGGATTGTTCGGTAAGCCCACTGTTATCAACAACGTTGAAACTTTGGCTGCTGTTCCACTGATCATCCGCAACGGACCGGAATGGTTCAATCAATATGGAACTGCCAACTCCAAGGGAACAAAAACATTTGCCCTCACCGGCCACGTGGCCAACACAGGTTTAATTGAAGTGCCATTCGGAACAACCCTACGCGAAATCGTTTACAATATTGGTGGCGGTGTTACCAACAACGAAGGCGAAGTAACGGGCGAAGGCTTTAAGGTAGTACAAATTGGCGGCCCATCGGGTGGTTGTCTTACCGAAGACGATCTTGATCTGCCGCTTGATTATGACAACCTCATCGCCAATGGCGCTATGGTAGGCTCCGGCGGTTTGGTAGTGATGAACAAGCAGTCATGTATGGTTCAGGTGGCCCGCTATTTTATGAATTTCACACAAAGTGAAAGCTGCGGAAAATGTGTTCCTTGTCGCGAAGGCACCAAACAAATGCTGTCGCTGCTCGATGATATTATCGAAGGTAAAGCCACCATGGAAACCTTTGAGATGCTTGAAGAAATTGGCTTGGTAGTGAAAAAAGCTTCTTTGTGCGGCTTGGGTAAAACAGCCCCTAGCCCTGTGCTCTCAACCATTGTGAAGTTTAAGCAAGAGTATATGGAGCACATCACCGACAAAAGATGTAAAACCAACAACTGCAACGCATTGCGCAGCATCACTATTGATCCTGAGTTTTGCACCGGTTGTACAATCTGCGCCAGAAAATGCCCTGTAAGCGCCATCACCGGCGAAAAAAAACAATTACACTTCATTGATCCTGAGATCTGCACCAGGTGCGGAGTTTGTTTTGAGGTGTGCAAGTTTGGGGCAGTAATGGGCTTCAATTAATTAACGGTAGAAGAGTACAAAAGAAACTAAAATAGATAAAAACGGAATGCGTTTTCAGGCCTAAGTCCACAACGCTCCGAAAAAAAATACAACAGATGGAAACACAAGGAATTGTAAATATTGATGGGATGATGATTCCCATTGAAGGAGAAAAAAACCTGTTGGAGATGATTCGAAAGGCTGACATTGAGTTGCCAACATTTTGCTATCACTCGCACCTAAGTACTTATGGAGCTTGCCGCTTGTGCATTTGCGACATTGAGGGCATGGGCATTCAGGCCACTTGCTCCATTACGCCAAAAGCAGGTATGGTGATCAAGACCAATACTAGCGAGGTGCGCCAAATCAGAAAAGTAAACCTTGAACTCTTGTTGGCCAACCACGATATCAGCTGTCCCAGCTGTGCGCGGTCGAACAATTGTAAACTTCAAGACTTGACCCGTCGTTTGGGTGTTACCAAAGTGAGGTTCAAAAAAACCGATAAGATTGCTCCTATTGACAATCATTCATGGTCTATCATCCACGATCCGAACAAGTGTATCCTTTGCGGCGACTGCGTGCGGGCCTGTAAGGAAATGCAATCAGTGGGCGCCATTGATTTTATCAACAGGGGTTCGCATACCATCGTGGGAGCTGCTTTCAACAAGAGCTTAAACGATGTGGAATGCGTGTATTGCGGACAATGCGTTTCTGTATGTCCGGTTGGTGCTTTGGTGCCAAAACCCGAAACGGAAGAGGTGTGGAAAGCCATCCAAGACCCTGAAAAGTATGTGGTTGCTCAGATGGCTCCTGCTGTGCGTGTAGCTTTAGGCGAAGGTTTTGGTATGGAAGCCGGAACCATCAGCACGGGTCAAATTGTGGCCGCCCTCAAACGCATGGGCTTCGATCAGGTGTATGACACTTCTTTTGCCGCCGACCTCACCGTGCTTGAAGAGGCTACGGAGTTCATTCAACGCAAATTAAACAATGAAAACCTACCTCAGTTCACTTCATGCTGCCCGAGCTGGGTGAAGTTTGCCGAGCAATATTATCCGGAGTTGTTGCCCAACCTCTCTTCGTGCAAATCGCCACAACAAATGTTTGGTAGCGTAGCCCGCGAAATTTTACCTCAATTGTTGAATGTGAAACCCGAAAATTTGGTGATTGTTTCCATCATGCCTTGTACTGCAAAGAAATTTGAAGCAAAGCGCGAAGAATTTATTCACAATGGAATGGCCGAGGTTGATCATGTGCTTACCACCGAAGGTTTAGGTAGGATGATCCACGAAACCGGAATACAGTTTACCAAACTGAAACCCGAATCTTTCGATCTCCCTATGGGTTTCAAGACCGGCGCTGGCGTTATCTTTGGCAATACCGGTGGGGTGAGTGAAGCCGTTTTACGCTTTGCTTACGAAAAAATCACCGGAGAAACATTGCACGATGTGGACTTGAAAATGACCCGTGGAATGGACGGCATCCGAACCATCGAGATGCAGCTTGGAAGCATACATCTCAAACTCGGTATCGCACACACCCTTTCCAATGCCCGCAAAGTATGCGAAAGTGTAGTCGCCGGCGATTCGGGTTATGATTTGATTGAAATTATGGCTTGTCCAGGTGGCTGTATTGCCGGTGGAGGACAGCCCGTGAGCTTCGATCCCGATTTCAAGGCCAAGCGTATCCAAGGTATTTACAATGCCGATAAGCAACTTGAATTGCACAAATCGCAAGACAATCCTTATGTGAAGGAACTGTATCAAATGTCACTCGGCGAAATTGGCGGACATAAAGCACACAGCTTGCTGCACACCAAATACCATGGACGCAAGCGCATCACCGACCAAGTGATTACCATCCGCAACACCGACCATCCAAAAATTGAAGTGTATGTGTGCGTGGGAACCAATTGTTATCTGCGTGGCGCGCAAGATTTGCTGAAAAAGATGAGCAATTATGTTACTGAAAACAAACTTTCCGACATCGTAGGGTTTGAAGGCCAAGAAGATATGGTGGACGTAAAAGCTACTTTCTGTTTCGAGCGTTGCGACCGTGGACCGGTGCTCCGCGTCAATGATAAAATTCTCGAACATGCCACTTTTGAAAAGGCCAAAGAACTTCTCGATAGTGAAATACAAAGAATAGGAGCCGTTATTTTGAAATGATGAGATATAGATTTTGGTTAGTATTAGTTGAATAATGTCTGAACACCCCAACTGAACATCATCCAAAAAATGATGCTTTGGTTGGGGTGTGAAGCTTTAATACGAACCAACATTTTTGAAATAAACGATAAAAATCACCCGTTATGAACCATCCTGCCCGTCCTTACGATAAACTGCCGGTTGTGTACACTTCCAAGGCAAAATGCCGCGATTGCTACCGCTGCGTGCGGGTGTGTCCCGTTCAGGCCATCCGTATGAAAGATGGTCAGGCTGAGGTCATTCCGGAGCTGTGTATTGCTTGCGGCACGTGTATCATTAATTGTCCGCAACACGCTAAAGCTTACCGAACAGATTATGGACGTGTTTTGCAAATGATGGAAGACGGCGAACAACTGGCATTAAGTGTTGCCCCCTCATTTGTTGTTTATTACGATGAGTGGGAGCAAAAACGATTGCCTTCTGCCATGCGGATGTTGGGTTTCAGTTATGTTGCCGAAACAGCCATTGGTGCTTGGCACACCGCCAAAGCCACCTTGGATGTGATTGAAAGTCAGGAAAACGCATCGCACATCTGCACTGCTTGTCCGGCGGTGGTGAGTTTTGTGATGCACAAAACCCCGCAGCTTGCAGCCAAACTTGTAGGTGTAGCCTCGCCCATGATCGCCCATGCCCGAATGCTCAAAAGCATTCTTCCGCAGCGGAAAGTAGTGTTCGTTGGTCCGTGTGTGGCCAAAAAAGACGAAGCCCAATGGGAGCGTAACCGTCCGTTTGTTGATGCTGTTTTAACTTTCGAGGAGCTTGATGAGCTGCTGAGACTCAAAAATATCACCATTAATCAATGCGAAGAGAGCAACTTTAATGGGCAAGTGCCGGGCGATGCCCGATTGTTCCCATTGGAAGGCGGGCTGCTGAAAACTGCCGGCTTAAAAACCGATTTGTTGGACGATGTTCTTGTAGCTGTTAGTGGTTCGCGCGAGGTCAATGCTTCTCTCGAAGCTTTGCAGCAAAACCCTGAACAAAAGCTGTGGATCGAGCCGCTGTTTTGCAAAAATGGATGTATCAACGGCCCTTTTGCCTCCAAAACCAACAACAGTTTTATTGCCCGTAGCAAAGTGCTGGCGTATAACAATTTGCATCCTGGAATATCGGATGAAGATTTAGCAACTTTTGAAGCTGTGGGCGCATCGTTTCAACCGGTGAAATCAAAAAAGAATCAAAATTATAGTCAACAGCAAATTGAAGAAGTACTGCAAAAGACCGGAAAATTCAAACGCGAAGACGAGCTAAACTGCACCGCCTGCGGCTATGCCAGCTGTCGCGACAAAGCCATAGCCGTTTTGGATGGCATGGCCGAGCCCGAAATGTGTGTGCCTTATATGCGGCTGATGGCCGAACAAAAGTTTGATGCCCTCATTGACCATGATCCCAACGGATTGCTGCTGCTTGGCAGCGATTTGGAGATTTTACACATGAATCCCGCTTTTAAAACCATGTTCAGTTGCTCTGATGCCCTGCTGGGTAAAAAGGTAAGTTATCTCATTGATCCTGATCCATTTGAAAAACTCTCTACCGGAAAAGAACAGGTACTTAGGCAAACGGCGCATTACGGAAGTTATAACCTAATTTGTCATTTGGTGGCGTATTCCTTGCCCGAAAACAACCAATATGTAGGTGTTTTTTTGGATGTAACCGACAACCAGTCGAGCAAAGATAAACTCACCGAAATCAAAACCGAAACGGTGATTAAAGCCCAGGAACTGATTGATCATCAGATACACATGGCGCAAGAGCTGGCCAAATTCCTTGGTGAAAACACCGCTATGGGAGAAGTTTTGATGAAAAAATTGATTGATTCCATCAAAAAATAATCTGTTATGTACATTCACTCCGATGTTTTTGCCGTGCAGTCGAGCAAGCGACCTGAGATGCCTTGTGGCGACAGTTATGGGGTGATTCGCGACAAAACGGCAACCACCATCGTTTTGGCCGATGGCTTGGGCTCGGGCATCAAGGCGCATATTTCGGCCAATATGTGTGTGTCGCGCATTCTGGGTTTGGTGAGCATGGGCATGACCATCCGCGAAAGCTTCGATGCTGTATCGGCCACCATGGATCAAGTGTGGGGCAACGGCGAACCTTTTGCGGTCTTTACCATCGCACGTATTCTTAACAACGGTCAAACAACGGTGCTCAGCTACGAAATGCCGCCACCGCTGCTCATTACAAAGACGTATGCTCAACTTTTGCGCGACCGTGTCTATACCCACAAAAAAGCCATCATCCACGAGTCGAGCTGCATCATTGACAAAGGCGAAGCGCTGTTGCTCATGTCTGACGGTATCAACCAAGCAGGCATTGGAAAGCTCTTTCCAATGGGCTGGGAATCGGAAGGAGTGAGAAGTTTTTTACAGTCGAAACTTCCGGTAAGTCGTCTTGACGGCCAACAAATTGCAACGATGGTGCATGATCAAGCCAAAGGGTATTGGCCCGAAGGCAAGGGCGATGATTGCTCGGTTCTGTGTATCGTCAACCGCCGTGGCGTGATTGTCAACCTGCTGACCGGACCGCCTCAGGATAAAAAAAACGACGAAAAGTGGGTCAAAGATTTCGACCAATCCGAAGGGATTCACATCATTTCAGGTGGATCAACAGCCAATATGACGGCACGGATTCTCAAAAAACGTTTGGATGTGAAAGACATCGAAAGCACGATCACTCCACCTTCTTTCATTTTGGATGGCTACGAACTCGTTACCGAAGGCATGGTGACCCTGAACCAAGTTTATCATCTGTTGGACGAAGACCCCGCCGACTATCCCGAAGGCTCACCGGCAGGTGAAATGGCGGGTTTCTTAAAAATTGCCGACCGCATCAATGTATGGCTCGGTCAGGCCGAAAACGTCAACGAAGGCAGCATCGAATTTCGTCAGCAAGGGCTGCTGAATCGTCAAAAAATAAGTGCCAAAATCGTGAAACGTCTTCAAGATCAAGGGAAATTGGTGGTGGTGAAAGAGCTTTGAGGGTGTTGGGCGTTGGGCGTTTAGTCTCGTCTTGAGACGAGAGCGTTCAGTCTCGTCTTGAGTCGAGACGTTTTGCGTTGGCGCTGGGGTAGTTAGCTGAACTTTGTGTAATAGCCATTATGCTGCTCTTGTCGAGTCATTTCAATGAGAACTTCAGTGAACCACAAAGTAGTCACGATGCTTCACAAGAATCCAACACCTGGCTTTGGGCTTCCTTTTGGCCTTTAAGCTTTCAAAATCATCAGTTTACTTCCATCCATCGGATTAATCTTGAATCCTTTACAAAAAAGAAAGGAAAATCCTTAGGTGCAATAATTTCACAGAAATATGTGGATTGTTGCGTAAATTTCTAAATTTACCCCATCGTTCATTGGCGGAAAACTTGCATGAAATGATGAGCGAGGACAAGATTTGTTGAACTTAAATATTGTAGCTGATGGAATTGAATATGGATAAACTTTTTTGAGATGGTATTTGCCGCCGGACTGATGGCTGCGGAATGTTGCCAACGGTGCAAAAGCAAAGCAGTGCAGCCAAAACAACAAGGTTGCTCGCGAGTGTTGAGGTTCAATCTTATAGAGGTACCGAATCAATTCAGAACAATAGTAAACTATACAAATGACTATCAAATATTTACATCAACCTTAAAATATAACTAAGCCACCCTTGAAGCTGCGAACAAGATTTTTAGTGTCGCATCTACTTTTTGAACTTGAAGTCTATTGCCGAAAGTATTCACCTACAATCGGCAATAGCATGTACCTAAAAAAACCGAGCCTCATGGGACTGAGAAGGCGAAGCTGTGTAGTGGGTGGAGGTTGAAAATGGCACCGACCTACGACACATACAGGAACTATTAGGGCACGAAAGTAGCCCGACAAGGAAGATAAAACCCATGTTGTGATCACCTTCAATCTATCCAAGATGACAAGCCCCGGCGACTTGATAAAAATTTAATCTTTTTGCTTGGATGCGAAGAAATATGATCCTATCTTTGTGATGCTAAATGCCATACCATGAAAATTGTAACCAGCATACTTCACTCAACATTACTGATTTACAACACTTATGGAAACCACAAGCAAGCAGCCAAAGTGGAAATAAGTGCCATTGGGGTGCGCTTAGCGGGTAGTTACCTGCCATATTAAAGAGACGAAAAGTGCAGCATAAAACTGAAAAAGATAAAACTGAAATATGTTCTTTAAAAGAAAACAAACAGGACAAGATTTTATAAAACCTATTGACCCTGACAGCTTGATTCTTGAATATCGAGTTTTAAAAACTTTAGGACAAGGTGGTTTTGGCACAACATATCTTTGCATAGACCAAAATTTGAAAAGAAAATGTGTTTTAAAAGAATATACTCCGCATCGCATTGTTTATAGGCATAAAACAAATGAACTCAGACCATTAAAAAGTAAATTATCAAATTCATACGATATCGGTTTGAGCGATTTCTTAAATGAAGCTCGAAATGTTGCACTTTTCAATCATCCAAATATTGTAAGGATTAATCGTTTCTTTAAAGCAAACAATACTGGATATTTTGTAATGGACTACGAAGCAGGAAATAGTCTGCGAGAGACGATAATAAAACGGAATACCAGATTTGAAGAATTTGAGATTGAAAAGATTTTACTTCCGTTATGTGACGGACTATTTCAACTTCACCAAAAGAACTTAATTCATCGAGATATTAAGCCAGAAAACATTATTATTAGAAAAGACGGCACACCCATTTTAATTGATTTTGGTGCAATTGGAAATTTAAATTCTATAACATTTGATGAATACAAAATTTACGCAACTCCATATTATGCTCCATTTGAACAGTACCGACCTGACTTACCTCAAGGTGCTTGGATTGATATTTATGCTCTTGGTGCGACTTTATATGAAATGATTGCTAGTGCTCGACCGCAAAATTCTATAGATAGGATTCAAGATGATAAATTAATACCAATTTCAGAAATCGGCAGAGGCGTTTACGGTACAAAATTGTTAGGACTTATTGACAAATGCCTTTCTTTAGATTTTAGAAATAGACCCAAAAGTGTTAGTGACTTTTTAGCTTTACTACAAACAGACAAATACAAAACTCTTCGTAACGTTGTACATTCAATAACGCTTAAAGCAATTCAACAATTTCTAAATTTTGCAAGTCCAAATCCAGGTTTAATAGTTGATGAGTTCATTACATTCATAATTGGTTTTTCCGTTTTGGATTTAACTTGGCGATTGGGAAAAGGAAAGCTAATGGATGGAGCGACATTTGAAAAACTAATTGACATGGAATTAGTTAAACAAAGTGAAGAAACTTTGAAATCAGCTGGATTTACTTCATTTAAACGCCAATTAACTTTAGACTTACTAAAAAACAGACTCGAAGAATATGCAGCCTCATATTTATTGGACAGGCAAGAATCAGACTGGACTTATGATTTGACAAGAAAACAATGCGCCCGAAATTGTTTGCTTCCTGATTATAAGGATGATATTAATGGTTTCATTGAGCTATTGGAAGACGTGATTGACCGATATCGGGGCAGAGTTAAAAAGGAATTGGCAAAGCTATATTATTAATGTTAGCAGAGAATTTATGAACTCATTTGAGAAAGATATTAAAGATATAATAAATCACAGTTCATTCATATACGATGAATTATTTTGCTTTTTTTCAACTTTGAAAAGTATTCCAGTTTACAATTACAAACTACTAAAAGGCAATAGTTTTTTTCGTGCAAGGCAAAATGATGATTTCACCAATTTCTCAAATATCAGCGACTTGTATTCTCCACCTAAAAGTTTAGTAAAAAACTATAGTCGTGCAAATACACCTTTTCAAAGTGTGTTTTATGTATCTGACACATGGGAAACGAATTTAGCTGAATTAAAACCATTTTTATTGGAAGGTCTTGCAATCGGGGATGTAATTTGGATAACACAAGCTAAATGGAAACAAACACACGATTTTAACTTGATTATTATACCTGACTTCAAGAATCCTAAAATGAAAGGGTTAATAAATAAATTTGTTTCCAAACTATCTGAAAATCAAATCGAATTTCTAAGTTTTATAAATAGCTTCTTCAGCAAACCAATTAATCCCAAAAATGATAATTCTAAAACTTATCAATTGACATCGGCATTTTGTAATGCATTATGGGCAGAATCTAACAGAAGCAAAAAGCCAATCGATGGAATAATTTACACAAGTGTTGAGCAAAGTTCAGGTTTTAATTTAGCACTGAATCCGAGCTTAATAGAACAAGAAAAAATCGTAGTTGAAAACATCGTGAAACACTTCCTTCGAAAATCCTCAAAGACTTCATTTGACAATTTTATTGAACCAAATATGCCCACGAATATTGACTTTGAAAATGCTAAAATAGAATGGGAATAGAAAATACGGCAGGTAACATTTTGTATAAGTAATGGCAGGGAAAGTACTAAATATCAAGGTTTGTAACCCGCTCAAACTGCGTAGCGGTTTGACAGGAAAGAAGCCCGCAATCTGCCACTACTCATACAATTTACCGTCAGACTGTCTAAAAACCCCTTATCTTCTTCCAAATAAAACAGCATAAATTTTCAATAAAAAAGGCTATAATAATCCAATAATAAGTTGTACATTTAATGCGTAAATAACACAACTTAAATGAA
>JAEWWJ010000095.1 GCA_023396415.1 Bacteroidota bacterium | reverse complement strand
GTCTTAACTTGTTCATTTTGAATATTGACAACAGGACTGTTGTTGAAGTTTCCAAAAATAAATTTGTAGTAAGGCACTTTGCTGAACCAAGCAGCATTTAAAAAGGTGTGCTGATTTTCGGCCAGTCGGTAACCTAAACCACCTTTGAAATCGAAGCCGTTTTTATGCACCCAACTGCTCCATTTGTCGGTGGGATAATTGTAGGCATCATGTCGGCGAAGATGGGTATCGTTGGCACTCAAGGCGGCAAACAAATCAAATAAACCAACTTTTTTTTCTACTTGGGCAAAAACTGTGGACTGGTGAATCATCGCGCCATTGTGAATGCGAATCACATCGCCCGGCATCTTGATTTGTGAGCGTCCGGCAACGCCTGCCAACGACCAAGAATAATCGTCAATGTAAAAGCTGCCGCCCATTAACTGATCTACTTTTTGTGAGAGGTTCGATTGAAAAAACCTGTAATGCAAACCAACGATGAGTTTGGTATTGGGAGTAAGTTTCGTTTCAAAGTTCGAAACCCATCCGGCCCAAACGTGACTGGCAAGAAACTTTGTTTGTACAATCTTGCTGTATCCGCTCACTTTTTCGCCGGTAGAAAGCGCAAAAGTATCGGTGTTTTGCGCGTTGTACTGATAGATAGCATTCCAATCAATCTGTCCGGTTGCGTCTTTGAAACTGAAAATATTGGTGTTGTAGTCGAGGTTGTCGCTCCATTTGCCACCGCCAACTCCAGGGGAAAAATAGACTGAATGCGCCAAAATGCCGTCATTTCCAACACTGAGGTAATGGCTGAGAGCCAGGTGGGGTTTGTGGTAAAAATTTTCTGAACTGTTGTTCAATTTTCCATTCAGGTGACCCCATTCTTTGTTGTATTTGATTCCAAATTGGTCGGTTTCGGCTTTGCTGAGCTTGAGATTTCTTTGGCCATGCTTTTCTGGACCGCCCATCAGGGTGATTGACAGGCGTTGTCTTGAACTGATTTCTTTTCCAACTTCAAAAAAATAAGCCCAGCCATCCACATAAGTGCCATCCACATAGCCTTCGCCTTTGGTGCGCGCTCCCAAAACAGCATACGACCAACCATTTTTTTGCAGGCCGCTACGGTAGGCAAAACTGCTGCGGGTGTTTCCATAGTCGGTAGTGGAAAAGTTAAGCTGCGTGCTACGTGTATGATGTCCACCGTTGGTTTGAATATTTACCGTACCTCCCACCGAATTAAGGGCCACTTTTGAAGCACCAATACCTCTTTGTATTTGAATTGCACTTGCCACTTCGGCCAATCCCATCCAATTGTTCCAATAAACCAAACCGTTTTCTGCCCCATTGATAGGGATTCCATTGAGCAAAACAGCAATATTTTCTTGCTGAAAGCCACGAATACTAAGGGTAGCATCGCCCGAGCCTCCTCCGTCGCGAGCGGCAAAAATTCCGGGGGTGAAGTTCATGATTTCTGGCAATGGTTGATCGCCAAGGGTGGCAGTAATTTGTGTTTGCGTAACAGTAGTAAACGAAATGGGATTGTATCGCTCAACGGCAAAATCGGAGAGGATGTTTACTTCGGAGAGATCAATGGCTTGGGGTTGAAGGTAAACATCAAGACTTTGGATGTTCTTTATTGTATCAAAACTCGTTTCAACACTTTCAAAACCAAGGCTTTGAAATACGATTTCTGTCGTTGACTTCGACACTGCAAAGTTGAATTTCCCATTCATATCGGTAGTAACTCCATTGTTGCTTCCTTTTTCGCGCACAACGACTCCCGCGAGGGCTTCATTGTTGGAGGCATCAAAAACAGTTCCTTGGAGGGAAATCTGGGAAAATAACGTTAACTGACTAACGATGAAGATGATAAGAAGAGCTGTACGTAACATATCTGTTCATTTATGGTCATAAAAAAAGCCCTGCATCACTTTCAGGGCGTTCAAAATAACCATGCTCGTGCAAGGTGCACACCTAATGGCGTGTTCATTGCAAAACCTACGTTGGGCAAAAAATTGCACAACGCTCTACGAACAGGTTGATTCTTCTTCCATCCAGACTTTAACTGTCGGTTCCGGAATTTCACCGGCTCAATCCTGTTATTGCTAACAGAAGTCGCGGACTTTAACCGCCGATCGGGAATTACACCCTGCCCTGAAGAATACACTGCAAAAATATTGTTTTTTATGCGGAGAATGTAAACGCTTCAAAAGTTAGACGGATTCTAAATAAGCAAAAACGATTTTTAAGTCAACAGATCAGAATAAATCCTGAACATAGAGGCACAAAAAAAGGAAAGACGTTGCTGCCTTTCCTTTGCTGACGAAAAATGATGTTTTGTCAAAATGCTGATTGTATGAATTTTAATAAGACTCTTGTGCTATGGCAGTTCTTTTTTTGTTCAAGTATTCCATGGCGTTCAGAGCAGCAACAGTGCCTTCGGAGGTAGCCAAAGTAATTTGCCGATATCTTTTAGCGATTGCGTCTCCGGCAGCAAAAACGCCTGTAATGTTGGTTTGCATATTGCTGTCGGTAACAATCTCTTTTCTTTCGTTGAGATGGATACACTTCCCTTGCAGAAACTCTGTATTTGCCTCATATCCAATAAAAATGAAAACACCGTCTAACTTAATTTCTTCTTGCTCAGAAGTAAGTACATTTTCAATGGTGATGGACTCAAGCTGATCAACTCCATTAAAGGAATTAATTTTGGTGCTGAGTCGAACTTCTATTTTAGGGTTCTGAGCCAATTCATCTTGGGCGTGTTTAAAGGCCTGAAAATGATCGAATTGATGAATGAGCGTAACTTTTGAAGCATATTTGGTAAGCGAAACAGCTTCTTCTAAAGCGCTGTTTCCTCCGCCCACCACAGCAATTTCTTTACCGGTAAAGAAATCACCATCGCAGGTGGCGCAATACGAAATCCCCCGTCCCTTAAATGAATCTTCACCCGGAACGCCTAAGTTACGCGAGCGACCACCCGTTGACAAGATAATGGTTTCTGCTTCAAACTTTTTACCATTGGAGAGGGTCAAGGACTTGAGCTCCGATTCAAAATCAATGGTTTCAATGGCTATTCCCGACATGATGTCGCATCCAAATTTTTTGGCTTGCTTGCGCATATTGTTACTTAACTCATAGCCCGAAATGCTTTCAAAACCAGGATAGTTGGCAACTTCGTGGGTTAAAATCAATTGACCGCCGGCTACTCCCGAATCGAGGATAAGCACTTTGGCTTTGGCCCGAGCCAGATAAATACCTGCCGTAAGTCCGGCTGGCCCTCCACCTACTATTATGGTGTCGTAATGTTTTGCTTCCATTTTGAATTTTTTATTGGCGCTTCAACCTGGGTTGAAGAACTGAAATGTAAACTGGCGAATGTTTGATGGATGAAGAAACACCCGTTCAATCTGTTTTGAATCGGTTGAACGGGTGTAACATGATTTTAATTACGCTTTTCCGAAAGCTTTATCAAGGATGGTCGTAATTTGTTGGCGATTTTGGATGCTGCTGGTTGCGGCAGCTACTTTGCCATCTTTAAAATATACGGTAAAGGGAAGTCCCATAAAGCTTCTGCACTCGGGAAGGTTACGAATAATTGCTGCCTCCGGCGAATCAAACATCATATCGCGAAACGCAACATGTGTGTATTCGTCTTGAAGCTCTTCCATGATGCCGTAAACCGGAATACACATAGGGCCCATTCGGCCACAACATACCATCACATTGGATTCGCTGTTGATGAGTTCCGTAAGTTCTGCTGCTGTTGCAACATGCTTGAGGTCTGTAGGTAGTACCATTTTTTATTTGTTCTTTAGTGAATGTATAATCTCAATTGCGTTTGCAAAGATCATAAATTATGCCAAATAGTGATACTAAAGCGATTTATTTATTTTACTGATAGGTTGATTTTTTATTTGAAAAACAGCTATAAATCATATAATCAATTAGATACGTTTGAGTATTCTGAGTTTGTGACTGTATCTTTGTTGGTTTATGCTGTAAATTCCTTGATGGTCAATAGGGTCTAACCTGACATAACCGGAGGCATGAATGACATGTTTGTTGTCGGTAAACATAGCCACATGGGTAATGATACCCTCTTCATTGTCGAAAAAAGCCAGGTCGCCGGCTTGCACTTCTTCAATGAAATTTAAGGTGGTTCCATGCAGTGCCTGCTGCGAAGCATCGCGTGGCAAATAAATACCTATCACTTTATGAATGAGCTGAATAAACCCGCTACAATCCATACCATAAACGGTTCTTCCTCCCCACAAATAGGGTACACCGAGCAACGCTTTGGCATAGCCGAGAAGTGCATTTTTTGTTGGTTTATCGGGGTCAAAAATAACTTGTGTGCCGGCTGCAATTTTGTCAGTAGAGCTGAGGAAACTGCCAAAACTGATGAGCGGTTGATAGTTGACACCGATAAGTTGGGCTGTAGGGGAGGAGACAACAATTTGGGGCTGTTCCGGCTTGATTTGAGAAAACATTAGAAAATCGGATGAGAACCCAGCCGAAATCCAGCCCTCATAAGCATCGAAGAGTGAGCGGATCAACAACCAATTGTTTTGCTCTTCCAAAATTTCAACTTGTTCACCAAACAGCAATTGGTTGGTCATTTCGGCTTTTTCGCTGCGCGAAAAGCGAACAGGGATCTGTGATATTTTACTTGTGGCGTATCGCATGGTGGCATTTTTTTCAGCTCAAAGATACGAACTCTCCCGTTTGTGGCATCTGCCATATTCTTTTGTTAACTATCATCAAATGTGTACTTTTGTTGCCTATACGTTGAAAGCATGCAAAAATTTGTCCATCATCTCCGCCATCACTATTATCATTGGTTCAAATTGTTTTCCTTTTCGTTGGCTATCTTCCTTGTAATGTGGTTTTTACCTCGTGTAGGACAATTTCAATTCGAGTTTCAGCAGGGCAAGCCTTGGCAACATGAAACTCTTTATGCGCCTTTCGACTTCTCGATTTTTAAAACCGACAAACAACTCAAAGAAGAGCGAGAAAGGATTGCTGTACAAAACTATCCGTATTTTGACTTCGACAAAGAGTTAACTGCTCAAAACCGTGAACTTTTGTTGCAAATGCTGGATGAGAAATTGCCGGATCAACTTTTAAACCGATTGAAAACAAGGCAGTTGGCTCTACGGATTTACGATGTTGTTCAGAATAGAGGTATAGTGCAACATCACCGAATTCTCGACGAGTTGGGCAAAGACGCGAAAATTCAAGTGGTGAAAGACCGTTTTGCGAGCGTTAATGCCCTGTCTGATTTGTTCACTATTTCCTCGGCTTTTGAGTTTTCGAACCGGATGGTGGACACGGCACGATTTGTTGATAAAAATATGATTACCAATTTGTTAAGTGAGGTTTTCGTGCAAAATCTTTTCTACAACGAAGGAATGTCGAAACAAGAACTCAAGCAATCACTCACGCGCATTTCACCTACTTTTGGTTTAGTTCAACAGGGTGAATTGGTCATCACGGAAGGCGATTTGATTGATGAAGGCAAGTTTGTTTTGCTCAACTCCCTGCGCTTGGAAACAGAAAAACGGACAGGAGATTTTAAGCGTATGAGTACGCTTTTGGCAGGTCAGTTTATTTTGGTTTTAGCGGTTTTTATCATTTTGTTCCTATTTATCAGGATTTTACGTTTTGATGTTTTTAATGAGTTAAAAAAAATCAACCTGATTCTACTCTTGATGATGCTGGCTATTTTGCCTTCTTATCTCATTTTAGCGAAAGCATCTTCGTGGGTCTATCTCTTGCCTTTTGGGCTACTGCCCATCATTTTGATTACTTTTTTCGATTCGCGAACCACGGTTTTAGTGCATTTGCTGACAATTTTTTTGGTGGCTATCGTAGTGCCTAATGCTTTTCAATTTGCTTTTCTCCAGTTAATTGTGGGCTATGTGGTGGTGTTCAGTTTAGACAAACACAACCGTCGGTTTTACTTCTTTAGAACTTCAGGCTTCATTTTTCTCACTTACATCATCGTTTATTTGGGGTTTAGTTTGATACAAGTTTCAGAACTCAGCCTTATTGACACCAATATGATCTGGATGTTTGCCATGAGCGCCGCTCTTACTTTGTTGGCTTTGCCATTGATATACTTCTTTGAGCGCCTTTTTGGACTTATTACCGACCTCACACTTCTTGAGTTGAGCAATACCAACAGTCCGCTGCTTCGTGAATTGGCCTCAAAAGCTCCCGGAACTTTTCAACATTCCATGCAAGTGGCCAATTTGTCGGAAGAAGCCTTGTTTGCCATTGGCGGTAATGTACTGCTGGCACGCACCGGCGCACTTTATCATGACATCGGGAAAATGGATCATGCCTATTATTTCATTGAGAACCAGATGGGAAGTTACAATCCGCACGATG
>JAEWWJ010000091.1 GCA_023396415.1 Bacteroidota bacterium | reverse complement strand
GCAAAACGCGACCTTGAGGACCATAAAATCCCGGCGAAGTGGCTGTAATGCCTTTTCTATAATCAAAAGCAAGCTGCTCCATAAGACTTTCGGAGCTACCGACAACATAAGGCGAAGGCAACAATGGGCTCCAATCCATGTGCTGTATGAAAGCATCAGTCATTTCATGCTGAATATGACACGGACTATCGGCATAAAAATGCAGAAGTCCGTCCAAACCTAAGGCATATTTGGCAGCCAGAAAACTTTCCCCTACAGGAATATCGGGCTGCAATGCTCCGGAAGTACCCAAACGGATCAGCTTTAGTCGGGTATGCTTTTCTTTAATGGTGCGCTGCTTGAGGTCAATATTTGCGAGCGCATCCAATTCATTCAACACAATATCAATGTTATCGGTTCCCATGCCGGTTGAAAGTGCTGTGATGCGCTTACCTTTATAGATGCCGGTATGCGTTACAAGTTCTCTGTTAGTAACCTGATGTTCAACCACATCAAAAAGCGATGAGATTTTTGCCACACGGTTTGGGTCGCCCACCAAAATAACGGTATCGGCAATCTGCTCCGGAAAAAGCCTGAGGTGATAAACAGAACCATCGCCATGTAGAACGAGCTGTGAATCGGGAATGAACTTTTTGTCCATAATAATATAGGTGTTAAGTCAGATCAAAAAGGTAAATTTGCAAATGTAGGATAAAAAGCCCAGCCCCCATCCGGCAGTGCTTACCGAAAACTTTTTGAAAGCAAACGGTTTTTTTTAAACCAAACTTCTTTTCTTTTGTTTCAACTAAAACGAAAACATGCAAACAAAACGTAAGCAGGGAACTGCCGAAATTATTTCCATCGGCGATGAGTTGCTGATCGGACAAGTGATCAACACCAACGCCTCCTGGATGGGCGAACAACTTTTTTTAAATGGAATTGATCTTCAACAAGTTACCACTATTGGCGATCAGCCTGAACATTTGCATCAAGCCATTCGTAGCGCGCTTGAAAGGGTTCAATTTATTTTTCTCACCGGTGGTTTAGGACCTACTTCCGACGACCTCACCAAGCCCGCCCTGTGTAGCTTTTTTGATGTGCCTTTGGTTTTTCATCCGGATGCCTACGATCAAGTGCAAGCACTTTTTGCACGCCGAGGAATGGCGGTAACCGAACGCAACAAGCAACAAGCCATGCTGCCGGTTAATTGCAAAGCCGTGGCTAACCACAATGGAACCGCTCCCGGAATGTGGTTCGATGTGGAAGACGCTGTGATTGTTTCCATGCCCGGCGTACCTTTCGAGATGCGACCCATGTTTGCCGAGCAGGTGATTCCCGAACTCAAAAAGCGCTTTGCCACCTCACATTACCTCTTCAAAACAGTGATGACCACCGGCGTCGGCGAATCTATGTTGGCCGACCGTATCCAACATTGGGAAGCAGCCCTGCCATCACATTTCAAAATTGCTTACCTCCCGCAGCCCGGCATCGTGCGTTTGAGGGTGGGAGCCCAGGGCGACGATGCCATTGTTTTGCAAAATGAACTGAATGAACAAGTGCAAACGATGTGTGCCCTCATTCCAGAATATGTATATGGCTTCGACAACCAATTGCTCGAGCAAGTGGTGGGCACGCAACTCAGCGTGAATGGATGGAGTGTGGCTACTGCCGAAAGTTGCACAGGAGGTTATCTCGCTCATTTATTGACAAGCGTCGTGGGCAGCTCTGCCTATTTTAAAGGTTCTGTTGTTGCTTATGCCAACGAAATAAAAGTAAAAATGCTTCAAGTACAAGAGGCAAGTTTGCAACAGTATGGAGCAGTGAGTGAAGCAGTTGCAAAAGAAATGGCGATGGGATTGCGCCATCAATTCGATACTGATTTTGCGGTGTCAACCACCGGCATCGCCGGCCCCGATGGGGGAAGCGCAGAAAGACCTGTTGGAACGGTCTGGATTGCCTTGGCCACCAGAACCGGATGTCAAGCCCAGCGTTTTCAGTTGGGCGAGCATCGCGACCGCAATATTAGAAGAGCAACACTCGCAGCACTGAATTTGCTGAGGATTGAAATGCAATCACGCCCAAAAAAATAAGACACAAAAAAAGCTGTTGATAAAAATCAACAGCTTTTTTTTGGTTGTAGTCTATCGCTTAGATGGTAGCACTCATGGTTTCAATGTTTCTATCTACCTTTTTAAACAAGCCTTGAAGTACGGTACCGGGGCCAACTTCAATGACGGTTTTGGCTCCGTTGGCAATCATATTGTTCATAATATGTGTCCAACGTACGGGTGCCGTGAGCTGCGCAATCAAATTGGTTTTGATGATTTCAGGATCTGTAACTGATTGTCCTGTAACATTTTGATAAATTGGGCAGATGCCTCTACTGAATTTTGTGTTGTTGATGGCATCGGCCAATTCAACGCGGGCAGGCTCCATTAAAGGTGAATGAAAAGCTCCACCTACTTTGAGGGGCAAAGCACGTTTTGCACCGGCGGCCAACATCTTTTCGCACGCAATAGCAATTCCTTTTTCACTTCCTGAAATAACAAGTTGTCCGGGACTGTTGTAATTGGCCGGCACCACTACTTCATCTTTTATGATGGAGCAAATGTTTTCTACCTCTTTGTCGCTCAAACCGAGTATCGCTGCCATAGTGCTGGGATTCAACTCACAAGCATTTTGCATGGCAAGTGCTCTTTTGTAAACCAATTTTAAACCGTCATCAAATGACAGCGTTTTGTTGGCCACAAGAGCCGAAAACTCACCCAATGAATGGCCGGCCACCATGTCGGGCTTAAAATCATCACCTAAAACAGTGGCTAAAATTACTGAATGTAAAAATATGGCAGGTTGTGTAACTTTGGTTTGGCGCAAATCTTCATCAGTGCCATCAAACATCAAATCGGTGATGTTGAATTTAAGAATGCTGTTGGCCCTCAGAAACAGCTCTTTTGCCTTTGCTGACTTCTCGAACAGGTCTTTACCCATTCCAACGAATTGGG
>JAEWWJ010000099.1 GCA_023396415.1 Bacteroidota bacterium | reverse complement strand
GGTGATCAATCCCCCGGCCACTGCCTTTTTCCATCAATGGAAGACTAACTAGTTGCTCATGCATGCCGATGCGGTCGTAAAACTCTTTGATCAAGAGCATGCCACCCCATGGCGTAACCTCTTTGTGTGTGTATATGTATGGCAAATTGTGTTTCACTCTCAAGGTGTATTCAATTTTTAAGCTAAAATACTGCCTTTTAATACATTAAAATGGCTTTGTTCAATCAATTGCATAATTTGGGTTAATTGCTTTTAGAGCTTCCTTAAAAGTACATGAAGCTAAAACGTACGAAATGGAAGATGAAGAGATTTTCGATAGCCTTACACTCTACAAGGAACAGCAAGGTAAATTACCTCCCAAAAAATCTGCTTTGCAAGATTTATATTCCCATTGACAAACGTAGTTTTAGCATGTTTAAGAACACCCCAATAACACAGCATTTTAAACAAGTTAATCAATGAGCCTATGAAATTCATGCTGTTACCCACGCCGCTAACCTCCCGTGTGCTGGCGAAGGAGAATTTCTTACTTTTGCGCCTTGAAACTTAACTCATCTAACATCATGTTCAGATCACATACTTGCGGCGAGTTACGCCTGTCCGACGCCGGAAAACAAATTGTCCTCAGTGGCTGGGTTCAGCGGGTGCGCGACAAAGGCTCCCTCCTCTGGATTGACCTTCGCGACCGTTACGGCATCACCCAACTCATGCTCGAAGAAGGCGTTTCGGCACCGCATCTGCTCAACGAAGCCCGCAAGTTAGGACGTGAATATGTGATCAAAGTAACCGGAAAGGTGACCGAGCGCTCCTCGAAAAACGCACAGATACCCACCGGCGATATCGAAGTGATGTTGGACAGCATCGAGCTGCTCAATGCCTCTAAACTGCCGCCTTTTACCATCGAAGACAAAACCGATGGCGGTGATGAGCTGCGCATGAAATACCGCTACCTCGATCTGCGGCGCAACCCACTCAAACAAAACCTGGCCCTGCGTCACCGTTTGGCCATGGAAACCCGCAACTACCTCGACAGTCAAGGCTTTTTTGAAATTGAAACACCTTATCTCATCAAGTCAACGCCCGAAGGAGCTCGCGATTTTGTGGTGCCTTCGCGCATGAACCCGGGTGAGTTTTATGCCCTGCCACAGTCGCCACAAACTTTTAAACAGATTTTGATGGTGGCCGGATACGACCGCTATTTCCAAATCGTGCGCTGTTTTCGCGATGAAGACCTCCGGGCCGATCGCCAGCCTGAGTTTACCCAAATTGACTGCGAAATGGCCTTTGTAGGTCAAGAAGAGGTGCTGAACACCTTTGAAGGGATGGCCCGTTTTCTTTTTAGCAAAGTAAAAGGCATCGAGGTGGGGCCGTTTGAACGGATGGATTATGCCACGGCAATGAAAAAATATGGATCGGATAAACCTGACATCCGCTTTGATATGGCTTTCGTTGAGCTGAACGACCTGGCTCAAAACAAGGGTTTTAGTGTGTTCGACAGTGCCGAGTTGGTGGCAGGCATCAACGCGAAAGAATGTTCAGAATACACCCGAAAGCAGTTGGATGAACTGACCGATTTTGTAAAAAAACCACAGATTGGCGCCAAAGGTCTGGTATATGTGAAATGCAATACCGACGGTAGTTTCAAATCGTCGGTGGATAAATTCTTTAGCGAAGACGATCTCAAACAATGGGCCGAACGTCTCGACGGAAAGGCCGGCGATTTGTTGTTGATCCTTTCGGGCAATACCGATAGCACCCGCAAACAACTCGGTGAGTTGCGTTTGGAGATGGGCAACCGGTTGGGATTGCGTAATCCACAGGTTTTTAAACCTTTATGGGTAACCGATTTTCCACTTTTGGAGTGGGACGAAAGCACCCAACGCTTTTACGCCATGCACCATCCATTCACATCGCCCAAACCTGAAGATATTTCTTTGTTGGCTACCGATCCGGGTCAGGTGCGTGCCAACGCTTATGATATGGTCATCAACGGGGTTGAAGTGGGTGGCGGCTCCATCCGTATCCACGACCGCGATTTGCAGAAAAAGATGTTCAGCCTGCTGGGATTTTCAGATGAGGAAGCACAAAATCAGTTTGGTTTCCTGATGAATGCCTTTGAATATGGTGCTCCACCGCATGGAGGCATCGCCCTTGGGTTTGACAGGCTCACGGCCTTGATTGCCGGCTTTGATTCCATCCGCGACTTTATCGCTTTCCCGAAAAACAATTCCGGCCGCGATATGATGATTGATTCGCCTTCGCCCATTGCCGCCCAGCAGTTGGATGAACTTTCGCTTAAAATCAACCTCAAGCCACAAGCCTGAGTTTTGTCGCAGGGAAATTGGTTTTTATCACTGCTTTTTACAACCCAAAATATTTCCGCAAAAACACCATTTTCTTGTCGTGGAAGGATTCCGGTAAGCTGTGTCCAGATGTGGGATAAGCGATATATGCTTTAGGCGCTGAAATTTGGTTGTAAGCCGCGAAATTAATATGAGGCGGACACACATCGTCTTCTAAGCCAACACCCATCAGCATAGGTGCTTTGATCTTATGCGCCAGATTTTTGATGTCAATATAACTCAAGGTGTAAAAAACTTCTTCCCAACTTCTGTTGTGTTCTTTTTCAACCCATTCGGTGAACTCGTTGGCAGGCCAGGGGGCGAGTTTAAAATAGTCCTCAAAATCGGATAAAAACGGAAACTGCGACACGCTCACTGCAATCCTGTCGTTGTCTAAGGCCGCTGTGGCAAAGGTCAATGCCCCACCCTGACTTCCGCCTTCTACGCCAACACGTTTTTTGTCCACTTCATCGCGCGAAAACAAAAAATCAATGGCCCGCACGCAGTCCATATAGGCACCGCGATAGATGTACTGTTCTTTGTCGGCAAGCCGATGCTGCAAATATCCCGGAAACCCCGGGTCAATATCGGTTTTGGAGTTGCCGTGTCCTCTGATGTTAAGGGCCAGACCGATGATGTCGTCTCCAAAATCAGCAATTTCAGGAATCATAAAAGTGCTATAACCCTGAAGGCTCAGCACAGCCGGATAAACGCCCGACTTGGTCGGAACCGAATACCAAGCCCTGATCAGCACGTTGCCCAATGAACGCATCTCGAGCAGATAAACGGTTCTACGAATGTTACTTAACGAATCAATTTTTCTCAAGTGGTATTCCGGATCAACGGTGGCAAGTTCTTTTCTGGCCCTTTCCCAATAGTGTTCAAAATCGGGTTGTGGGTTGGGTGGCGATACAATTTGGGTGGGTTCGTAGCCGAAAAAGATACGACTGCTCTTGCTCATCTCGCGGTTGAAGAGGGTTGTTTTTGCTTGATAAAAGCCTGGTGTCAAGTCTTTTAATGGTATTCTTATCTTGGCTTCTTGGTGTTGTTTAATTCGGATGGGATGTTCAGAAACACTGAGGGTATCTCCAAAATCGGAAATGACCTCAACTTTTAGGTTTCCATTGAAAGGGAAATTCAAATCGTTGCTGATGGCCACAGTGATTTCTTTCCGGTCGCCGGCCAATAAAATATGGTCAGCATGGGGAAGCCGTCCTGTGATGATAACCTTTTCGGCAAAGCCCAAAAGTGCAAGCTCCACCGGTCCGCCATATAAACCTCCGCCACCGCTGCCGTCGTAAACGCGCACTGCAATGCTATTGGGCCGATCCCACAGGATGTGATCAAGCGGAACGGTATATTGTCGTTGTTGGTTCCAAGCCGAGAGGTAATCAGGCGGAAAACTACCGGTTTGGCCAATGGTCTTTCCATTGAACCAGGCCTGATCTACATCATCCACTTTTCCGAGCCGCAACACAACGCCACCATATTTATGAGCAACTGTTTGGAGTGATGCAGGAAGGTTAAAAGTGGCTCTGTACCAAGCGTATCCGTCATAACCCGGAAAGCCCTGCCGTTCCCAGCTGATCACCGGATCAATTTCTTGCCAGTGGCTGTCGTCAAATTGGGGAGCCGACCATTGTGGGTCGTCGCCGGTGGTGAATTTCCATTTTTCGGGTAAAAATGTTTGCGCCTCGAGGCTTAGAGCAAGGGATAGTCCGCATAAAAACAGCAAAAATCTTTTCATTAGTATGTGGGTTTTGAATGAATGATCTGTTTATAAATCAATTGTTTAAAAAGTTTATTTAACGACTTGATGCCAAAAAATAATCATAGCTGCCATCAGAACATTTTAAAATATACAGGCACCCTCTCATATCAGTTCTAAAATTGAGTTCATAATATTTTGTACCGAGGCTTTCTCAAGTTTTGAAAATGCAAACCACTTTTTGCCCAAATTCGAAATTGTGTGCCTTGCTTAGATTTTACACGGTAGCCACCACCGAGATAATAACATCGAGATTGTAGAATTCTATTTTTCGTTTTTCGGTTCTGTTTCCCTCTTTTTGAACTGTCAAGGATTCCTGAGACGGTTGCCATTTTTTTAAGCTCATCTTCTTTTAAGCAATTGTTTATGTGTAAACTAATATTCTGCTTAGTTTGGTTAAAGAGCGTTGCCATTTGTTGCTGCGAAAGCCATACGTTTAGATCTTCAAGCCTTACCTCAATGTGTTCGGCAAGTTCATCAGGGCGATATAAAATGATTACGTTTTTCATTTTTGTGTTTTTGCATCAAATGATCCCTGATTTCGTTGCCTTTTAAACTAATACCCAAATTTTGTCCATCTACAAAATCCCCCTATATATCCAATTTGTAAATAACCTAAATTCAACTTATTCATTGTCATAATTTGCTGCTAAGGTATCAAAGTTTCAACTATCCACCTTCTCCGTCAGGCTTTTTGTTTTTTTGCCTTTTGCCTTTTCATCTTAGCCTTTAAACTTCTAACCATCCGACGGCTTATACCAAGTAACTGATTGACTGAACGACTGAGCGATTGGGCGAACCTAGCGACTTGAGTGATTAGCTCCGAACCTCGAACTCCGAACAACTAAACAACTACACAAAAAAAAGCAGGTCTTGTTTTCACAAGCCTGCTTTTTGATCTGCTTCACTGTTGAGATTTAGTACCTGTAATGATCTGGTTTATAAGGTCCTTCAACAGGTATTCCGATATAATCGGATTGTTGTTTCGTGAGTTTGGTGAGTTTAACACCCACTTGTTCGAGGTGCAAACGGGCCACTTCTTCGTCGAGGTACTTGGGCAGGCGATAAACATCAACGGGATATTTGCCGCGATTTTTCCAGAGGTCGAGTTGGGCCAATGTTTGGTTGGTGAAGGAGTTGCTCATCACAAAGCTGGGGTGTCCGGTGGCGCATCCAAGGTTGACAAGTCGGCCTTCAGCCAAAAGGAAAATGGAATTTCCTTTAGGGAAGGTGTATTTGTCCACCTGAGGTTTGATGGTGATTTTCGTCACATCTTTGGCTTTGTCTAAGCGACTCACTTGAATTTCATTGTCAAAATGGCCGATGTTGCACACGATGCTTTGGTCTTTCATCTGTTGCATCTGCTCAAAGGTGATCACATCTTTGTTGCCGGTGGCGGTAACATAAATATTTCCAATGGGAAGGGCCTCTTCGAGGGTTGTTACTTCAAAACCTTCCATGGCAGCCTGAAGGGCACAGATGGGATCAATTTCGGTGATCAGCACGCGGGCACCATAGGCACGCAAGGATTTGGCTGAACCTTTGCCCACGTCGCCATAGCCCAAAACGACACATACTTTTCCGGCCAACATCACATCAGTGGCGCGTTTGATGCCATCGGCCAATGATTCGCGGCAGCCGTAGAGGTTGTCGAACTTCGATTTGGTGACCGAGTCGTTCACGTTGATGGCCGGAACCAACAACTGACCGCTTTCTTTCATCTGATACAAGCGGTGCACGCCGGTGGTGGTTTCTTCCGAAACGCCCGACCAGCTTTCAACGGTGCGGTGCCAATGGTGCACATCTTCGGTATAGGTATCGGACAGTATTTTCATCAGGGCAGCTTCTTCCGCGTTGTCGGTGGCGGCAGAAAGCAATGTTGGATTTTTTTCGATCTCAAATCCTTTGTGGATCATCATGGTGGCATCGCCTCCATCATCAACGATCAGGTGAGGGCCGTTTCCATTTTCAAAGGTGAGGGCTTGCTTGGTACACCACCAATATTCTTCGAGGGTTTCGCCTTTCCAGGCAAAAACGGGAATACCGGCAGCGGCCATAGCAGCAGCGGCATGATCCTGTGTAGAGAAAATGTTACAGCTGGCCCAACGCACTTCGGCGCCTAAGAAAACGAGTGTTTCCATCAACACAGCCGTTTGGATGGTCATGTGCAACGAGCCTGAAATGCGCGCACCTCTAAGGGGTTGCTCTGCGCCATATTTAGCGCGCAACGACATCAAACCGGGCATTTCTTTTTCGGCAATTTCTATTTCTTTTCGTCCCCAGTCGGCAAGGCGGATGTCGGCCACTTTGTACTGAAGCGTGTTTTCAACAAGAGTTTGACTCATAATATTACTTATTTTTAAGGGGTTGCAAAAGTACGGATATTTTATACACAATCGGTTTTCATCGGTATAGAATCAAACAATCCCCGGTCGTAAATGTTGGCATAGTGACTAAAAAACTTTGGTAAAAAAGATTAAAATCAAACTTAAAAGATTATAAATGAGTTTATTGTAGTTTAAATGCGCTTTAAAAGGCATTGAAAACCCTAAAAAAGTCGAAATGTCAAAAAAAAATGTAGTTTTGTGGCGCGTATATCAATTGTCCTTCCTTAAAAAAGGCCGTTGATTTATAAAGAAGAGCGGAGAGAATAGGCTCAACGAAGCTCTAGCAACCTTCCCGGCGGGGAGTGGTGCTAAGACCTAATCCCGGCTTGCCGGGAGATTATAAATTAAATGTGTTAACCATGCAAAAAGCGTTTTATTTTAATCGGTACCAACGAATGTGCTTGTCCTAAGACAGTTAGGATTTTCACTTAGAGGAGCTTTTTGTTTAATTTCAAATCTTATGGAGCATTATAAAATTCCTGTAAAGGAACTGTTAAAGAATAGAATTCTGGTGTTGGACGGTGCTATGGGCACGATGATTCAACGCTACCGCTTGACGGAAACCGATTATCGGGGAACCCTTTTTGCCGATCATCCCTCTGACCTGAGAGGCAACAACGACCTGCTGTGCCTCACCCAGCCGGAGATCATCCTGGAGATTCATCGTCAATATTTGGAGGCCGGTGCCGACATCATTGAAACCAATACCTTCAATGGCACGCGCATTTCACAATCCGATTATGGATTGGAAGATCAGGTGTATGCCATCAATTTGGCTGCCGCCCGACTTGCCCGTCAGGCCGCCGATGCATACACCTTGCGCAACCCCGAAAAGCCGCGCTATGTGGCCGGTGCCATGGGTCCCACCAACAAAACCGCTTCCATGTCGCCCGATGTGAACGATCCGGGGTTTAGGGCTGTTTCTTATGACGATTTGGTGTTCAACTACCACGAACAAGCCCAAGCTTTGATCGAAGGCGGTGCTGAAATCCTGCTGGTTGAAACGATTTTCGACACCTTGAATGCTAAAGCAGCCCTTTTTGCTATACTACAACTGCAGCAGGAACAAGGGCGAAAAATTCCTGTGATGGTTTCAGGAACCATCACCGATGCCAGTGGGCGCACCCTTTCGGGACAAACCGTTGAAGCCTTTTTAACCTCACTCACCCATCTCGATTTGTTGAGCATCGGCCTCAATTGCGCCCTTGGAGCCAAAGAAATGCGGCCTTACATCCAAACTTTGGCGCAAAAAGCCGCTTTGCCGGTGAGTGCCTATCCCAACGCGGGTTTGCCCAACGAGCTGGGAGAGTACGACGAAACACCGGAGATCATGGCAGGTCATATCCACGATTTCATTGCGCATGATTTTGTGAATATCGTGGGCGGCTGCTGCGGCACCACACCCGAGCATATCCATGCCTTTGTAAAACTTGCCGAACAAGCCCAACCCCGCGTCATCCCTGTGAAAAAACCACAAACGGTCTTTTCGGGTCTCGAGCCCCTGAGGGTGAATCGCGAGAGTAACTTCGTGAACATCGGCGAACGCACCAACGTGAGTGGTTCCATCCGTTTTGCCCGTCTCATCAGAGAGAAAAAATACGAAGAAGCCCTCAGCGTGGCCCGCAACCAAGTAGAGGGTGGCGCACAAATGATTGACGTGAACATGGATGATGCCATGCTGGATGCCAAGCAGGAAATGACTCGCTTTTTGCACATCATGATGTCTGAACCTGAGATTGCCCGCCTTCCGGTAATGGTTGACTCCTCCAAATGGGAGGTGCTCGAAGCCGGCCTGAAGTGCTTGCAGGGCAAGGCGGTGGTCAATTCCATCAGCCTCAAAGAAGGGGAGGAGCAGTTTCGACAGCAAGCCCAAACCGTGCGCAACTATGGCGCTGCCGTGGTGGTGATGGCCTTTGATGAACAAGGTCAGGCGGCGGGCTTCGACCGAAAAATTGAAATTTGTCAAAGAGCGTACACTATCCTTACAAAAGAATTGGATTTTCCACCAGAAGACATCATCTTCGATCCCAATATCCTGGCCATAGGCACCGGAATTGAGGAGCACAACAACTATGCAGTGGATTATCTCGAGGCCACGCGCTGGATCAAAGCCAACCTTCCGTATGCTAAGATCAGCGGCGGGGTGAGTAATCTGTCTTTTTCTTTCCGTGGCAACGATACCGTTCGCGAAGCCATCCACTCGGTTTTTCTTTACCACGCCATCAAGGCGGGAATGGACATGGGGATCGTGAATCCAGGAATGTTACAGATATACGACGAAGTGCCCCCTGAGCTGCTCACTTTAGCCGAAGACCTTGTCCTCAACAGGCGCAAAGATGCCACCGAACGGTTGCTGCTGTATGCCGAAACCCACAAAGAAAAGGACGGAAAAGAGGAAAAAGTTGACCTTTGGCGCGAAACCACTGTTCAAGAGCGATTGAAACACGCTCTGGTAAAAGGAATCATCGATTTTATCGAGACCGATGTGCTCGAAGCGCGACCCCTTTATTCCCGTGCACTCGACGTGATCGAAGGTCCGTTGATGGACGGAATGGGCATGGTGGGCGACCTTTTCGGCAGTGGCAAAATGTTTCTACCTCAGGTGGTGAAAAGTGCCAGGGTGATGAAAAAAGCCGTGGCGGTACTACTTCCTTTTATCGAAATGGAAAAAACGGGCGAAAGCAGTTCGGCAGGTAAGGTGTTGCTGGCCACCGTGAAAGGTGATGTGCACGACATCGGCAAAAACATTGTGGGTGTGGTGCTGTCATGCAACAATTATGAGGTAATTGACCTTGGCGTGATGGTGCCCACCGAGAAAATTTTGAAGGTGGCCCTTGAAGAAAAGGTGGACATCATCGGTCTGAGTGGTCTGATCACGCCTTCGCTCGAAGAAATGGTGCACGTGGCTTCCGAAATGGAACGCCTGAACCTGCATTGGCCGCTGCTTATCGGTGGTGCCACAACTTCGGAGGTGCACACTGCAGTGAAGATAGAGCCGGTGTATTCCCAACCGGTGATTCACGTTCGCGATGCCTCCAAAGTTACTTCGGTGATTGCCGAATTGATGGCCGGCCCGGAGCGAAAGGAGGAGTATGTGCAGAAAGTGAAAGAGCGGTATGACAACCTACGCAAAAAATACCTTAAGAGCCATGCTGATGACCGTTACATTGATCTCGCCCAGGCCAGGGCCAACCGTTTCAACGGTTTGTTCAACAACCAAACGGTGTATCGTCCCAAAGCAACAGGCATCACCGTTATTGCCGATCAGTCTTTGGAGGAGCTGGTGCCTTATTTCGACTGGACGTTCTTTTTCCACACTTGGAGAATTGGCGGCAAATACCCGCAAATTTTCGATGATCCCGAAAAAGGTGAAGAAGCAAGAAAGGTTTTTGACGACGCACAAGTGCTATTAAAGGAGATCGTTGAGAAAAAGCTTTTTCAGGCAAAAGGAGTGATTGGATTGTTTCCGGCAAGGAGAGCGGGCGATGATGTGTATCTTTTCGAGGATGAACAAGCAACCGAGCCGTTGACAAAATTCTCCTTTTTGCGCAACCAGCAGGAAAAACCTGAGGGGGTTCCCAACTTGGCGCTCTCCGATTTTATTGCCCCTTCCGATGCCGGAATCACAGATTATTTAGGTGCTTTTGTGGTGACTTCCGGCCATGGTGCCCATGTGCTGGTGAAATATTATGAATCGCAGCACGACGACTATAACGCCATCATGGTGAAGGTGTTGGCCGATAGGTTTGCCGAAGCTTTTGCTGAGTTTCTGCACGAAAAGGTGCGACGCGAATATTGGGGTTACGCTCCCGACGAACAACTTACGACAGCCGAAATGTTGTCAGAGAAATACCAAGGCATTCGTCCCGCTCCAGGCTATCCTGCTTGTCCTGAACACTCAGAGAAACGCTTGCTTTTCAACTTGCTTCAAGCCGAAAAACATACTGGCGTGGAGCTGACAGAAAACTTCGCCATGACTCCTCCGGCTGCCGTGAGCGGATTCTATTTTGCCCATCCCGATGCACAATATTTTAATGTGGGAAGGATTGGAAAAGATCAAGTGATAGACTACAGTCAACGCACCAGGCACGACCTCGCCGATATGGAAAGACTACTCAGCACACAGCTTAACTATAAGTAACGCATTAAACATGAAACAAATACTCAAAGTAACCGATCATATCGCGGCAGCAAAGAATACCCTTTTTTCGTTTGAGCTGTTGCCTCCTCTCAAAGGTCAAAACATCGAAAACATCCAAAATACCATTGACCCGTTGATGGATTTCGATCCTGCCTTTGTGAATGTTACTTACCACCAGGAGGAGTTTGCCTACAAAACCCTTCCCAACGGATTGTTGGAAAAGAAAATCATCCGCAAACGCCCCGGCACTGTCGGTATCACAGCGGCCATCATGTATCGCTATGGCGTGAATGTGGTGCCGCATATCATTTGTGGAGGCTTCACCCGCGAGGAAACAGAAAATGCCCTTATTGACCTTCATTTTCTCGGCGTGAAGAACCTGCTTGTGGTGCGGGGCGATCCACAGCCTTCGATGAAACACTTTCAACCCGAACCCGGCGGACATACCCATTCGGTGGATTTGGTGCAGCAAATCAGCAACCTCAACAAAGGGATTTATCTCGAAGAAGACCTCCTCAATGCCACTCCCACCAACTTCAGCGTGGGCGTGGCGGGCTATCCCGAAAAACATATCGAAGCCCCCAACCTGGAAGCTGACCTGCATTTTTTAAAGAAAAAGATTGAGGCAGGTGCCGAATACATCATCACCCAGATGTTTTTCGATAACAGCAAGTATTTTGATTTCGTGAATCGTTGCCGCGCCGCCGACATCCATGTGCCGATTATCCCCGGCCTGAAACCTATTTCTGCACTCTCGCAATTGACCAACTTGCCACAAACTTTCAACATTGACCTGCCCGAACCTTTGGTAAAAGAGCTTATCAAATGCAAAGACAACAAACAACTGCGCGAAGTGGGCGTTGAATGGGCCATCGTGCAAAGCAAAGAACTGGTGAACAGTAATACGCCTGTTATCCATTTTTATACCATGGGGCGTGCCGATAACATTGTGAAAATTGCAAAAGCGGTTTTTTAGGGTGGCTTTTGGTCTCGTGTGGTAAACAGGCGAGGCCCGACGGGACCAAAAACCCA
>JAEWWJ010000045.1 GCA_023396415.1 Bacteroidota bacterium | reverse complement strand
TTCCCTTAGTCTCGTTTCAAAATTTTCACTTTCACTTTTTACATTTTGTTTGATGTATTCCAACAGTGATTCGTCCACCATATAGTTTACAATCTCTCGTGGCGTGTAAAAGCTACCTGTTTGTTTCCTTGCAGTAGTTTGTGTTTCGGGGTTGTAACTTGCCAAAAGGTTTTCAAATACCTTACCCAATAATTCAGGGTCAAGGGCAATTTCTTCTTCTATCGGAGTGTTTTCAGCAACGGTAAATTTGTAACTCTCCAAAAGGTTAATTAAACCTCTTGACTTGTATTTCTTGTTCTTGGTGGCGAAAATATCATTCAGATCAACTTCTCTCTCTTCGCCAAAGAAAATGTAATCAGGAACAATAGCTTGTTTCTTTGGATTGCGACTAAAGCCATCTACATACACAATTTTACCTTCTTCGTTTGGCTTGTCCAAACAATCAAATAAACCACCATTCAAGAAAGGAACATCTTTAAACAATTGCATTGCTTCCTTCTCAGAAATAGTGAACAAGTCGGCATAACGGAACAAATTTTTAACTCCATATTCTTCTTTATTAGTGTTTATATCGCCTGCTTTAGCAAATTTGCGTTCATCCATTTTTTGGTTCAGTGTTCCAAAAAACAGGTTCTGCAAAATTGCGTGGTAATAGTTCTGTGATTTTTTGTTTTTGTTGAAGTCTTTCAGGATTTTATCTAAATGCGATTTATTGAACAAAGCATTTGGTACCAACGATTTTTCTTTGATGAACCAAATAAAAACGACCCGAGTAATTAAGCGAATAAGGTTGGTGGCATTGCGAACATCTTTTTTCTTTTCCAAGTCGTCAGGAAACGAAACATTGTCCATTGCCCAGAAATACCAGTTTGCCAAGTCCTGAAAGAACTTTTTGTTGAGGATGTTTACATCCAACACCTGCAACCAATGTTGGTGCAATTGGTCGTAATTGTTTACGGCAACAGGTTTTACCAAATCCAATAAAATTCTTTCGTGTCCTGCGTGTGTGGTTATAGTATGTATATCACGAAGAATAATTACTTTACCTGCTTTTTCGCCTTGTCGCCAGTTTTGTTTGTATTTGAATCGTTCGCTAATGGCTATTGAAAAACAAGCTTCATTTCCAGTTTTGTATTTCAACACCAAGGCCACCGGCATTTTCTGACTGATGCGGTTGAAGGTTCTGGTAATGTCGGAAATCTCGGTTCTGGTAGGCTGTTTGCTTAGCTCTAAAGCAAAAAGCATCAGCCCATCGTAGTTTTTGTCGCCTTGCTGCAATGCTTCTTTGTAAGAATAGTTTACATCAAACATTCCGGTGGATTGAAAAACAGTATTGTTGATGATACCAATGAAATAGGTTTTGCCAATGGTGTTAAAGGCATCATTGTCTTTGTAATGCTGCTTTAATAAATCCTTTACAGGCAGCGGCTCGGCAGTATTGGAGTTGAGTTTAATACCTAACTGTTGAAAAAGATTTGTGGCTGCCTCAAAAAGACTGGCTGTATTGAAAAGTTCTAGTTTCATTGCTTATTTTAGTTTCTTAATATTCAGGTTATTAACCAATGACTTCATTTGTTGGATGGCTGTTTTATTCAATTGTTTTAGTCTTTCCTATTGGGTAAGACCTTGGTGAATTAATACTGCATTAATGCTTTCTAAATTGCTCAATACAACCAATTGCTCAAGGCTAGCTACATCACGAATATTGCCATCCGCTATGGGGTTTTTGTCTCTCCATTCTTTCGCTGTCATTCCAAACAGAGCAACATTCAACATATCGGCCTCACTGGCATAAACAAAGTTTATTTTATCCTTTGAAAGTTCTTTAGGAATCAAATTTTCTTTGATTGCATCAGTGTGGATATGGTAATTAACTTTGGCGAGGGTGCGCTGCAGATTCCAATTTAGTTTCAATCGGTCGTTTTCGTCGGCTTTGAGACGTTGGAATTCTTTGATGAAATAAAACTTGAACTCAGCACTTATCCAGGTTGCAAATTCAAATGCAATATCACGATGGGCAAAGGTACCCCCATATCTTCCTGATTTTGATATGATGCCTTTTGCGTTTGTTGCGTCAATCCATTTTTGTGGAGTCAGAGCAAAACTATTTGACCCCGATTCATTTTTAAAGGCATCGAATTCGATGCTTTTAAAATGAGGGTTGTTTAGTTGTTCCCAAAGGCCACAAAATTCAATGGCACTTCTTGTTCGCATCCAGTTTTGAATAATATAGTTTGTTCTTTCCGGGTCCCGATAGCGCGCCATGTCAGTCAAGGAAATAAAATCATTCGCGTCGTCAGAAAGTAATGTAATTTCCCTGCCTTGAACATTAAGTGTTTTATTCTTTGCCATCGAAGTTACCTATTAGATACAATAAACCAATTGATTAAATCGAAGTTTTCACTTTTGAATTTATCTTCAAGTTTCTTTTGCTCGGGAGATATTTTCCTGGGGGCAATATCGCCAGTAAATAAGTCCTGTATTTGATTTACGGCAACAGCTGTTTTTTGTGATTCGATCCAACTTCCCAAAGCTGTAGCCAATTTTTCCAGAACAACCGTATCGCCCTTGTCAATATTTTTTGGAACATATCGGGTTTCCAGTTTGTGATTGCGGAGTAAGGTCAAAATTTCCTGATTGTTTTTCAGTACCAGCTTTCTGTTTTTGCCTTCCTCGATACATTGATGCAATAAAATGATTTCCTCATAAACGTGATCTAATGCTTCATCAGGTTTTCTGGGATATCCAATAACTGCTATAATACTTTCAGGCAATGATTGCCATTTTTTATTAGGCCTGAATTTAAATCCTGAGAAAACTCCATTTGGTATTTTTTTAAAGAAATCTTCATTCTTTTTAAAGAAGTCAAACAATTCTTGACGGAATTGCTCTAATGAAAGATCATTTAATCCAAGCGTTTCATCATTAACTTCCACATCATCCCAGGTTAATTGTAATTGCTCCAACATTTTCTGGGCCTGCTTTGGTAATAAAGGATTTTCTTTTACCATTCGTTGAAACTCGGGAGTCAATTTATCATCCAATTCGGTACCCACCACACTCATCAAAGCCATGCGATTTTCGACTCTAGATTTAAGTTTTAAATAATCTTCGTAATTTTTACCAGGCCAGAAGTTGATTCCTTTAATTGTTTTGTTTGGTGAACCAATGCGATCAATACGTCCCATTCGTTGAATAAGGCGTACGGGATTCCAATGAATGTCGTAATTGACAACGGTGTCGCAATCTTGCAAGTTTTGACCTTCACTCAAGCAATCAGTTGCAATTAATACATTAATTGGATTTTCAAGTTTCTTTAGTGTTGCTTTATCGTATTTCGTAATCAACTCAGTCCACTTGCTATAAGGCACTTTCCATTTATCTGCTACATTGAAATCATTAGAGAGGTTAGCATTTTCATAAAGGTCAGTCCAGTCTTTTTCGTTATAAAGCTTGGTGAAAGGTGCGAAACGTTCCAAAATTGGTTCGAACTTGTCGCCTGAATACCCATCAAAAGTTTCGCTCAGTGATCCTGAAACAAAAGCAACGTTTTTAACACCCCTCTTTATCAATTCATCATAGAGGAACTTTGCTGTATCTTTGAATACGGTAAAGACCAATACTTTTTTATTATCCGATTTATTTTGTTTGTTATTAATATGTTCAATAAGCTTATTGAGTTTGTCATCAGCAGCTTTACCAGAATTGAAATCATTTTCAAATTTGATAAGGCTTGTTTTCAGTTGAGTTAATTTAGTTACATCTGCCTCCAAATGTTTTTTAAAAAGGGCAATGTTAGTGATGGAAGAGAGTAAAACGGGATTTTTCTTGCCAAGTGCGATAGGATGTAGGCTTTCTGTTTCCAACTCTGCTGCTGTTTCGTCAATTTCTTCCTGCTCATCAATCGTTAAATTATCAACTAAAGAGCTATCCGTTTGATTCTTGATAAAGAGATTGACCTTATCCAAGGCATTAATATGGTGATTTAAAATATTTTCGACTGTACTTTTGAAAGAAAACCAGCTTGATTCGAGGCGTTTCATCAGAAGTATGTACATCATTTTTACCAAGAATTTTTCACGTTGTTTTGGGTTTTCCAGAACGCTTTCAACTTTCAAATCTCTGATATACTCCGATGGACGATAAGCAGTAAGATTTACTCTTAATGCGTTTAGAATATCGTCAAATGATTTAAGGTCGCCAAGATTTTCAGGAGTTATGTACTCATTTACCGGATCATCTTTTTTGGGAAAATTCATTTCACCAAATTCACCTTCAATCAGTTTTCTGGTTCTTGCAACTATTAATGCATCAGTAAGTTTTTCAAATTTCTGGGGCAACTTGCTTATGAAGTCTGCAATTTTTCTATCTTCCTGATCGGACCATTCGCTAAAGTCTTTTTGAGCTGCTCTGAAAATATTTTCAAGGCTATCAATTTTCAAATCAGTTTCTTTAAAACCGGAATCTTGACCTTTTGTCATTAGCTTGAACTGGTTGCGAATGTCCATCAGCTTATTGTTAATCGGAGTAGCTGACAGGTGCAGTACCTTTACATCCCTTTTTGTTTTTTCAGGCAGCAAAACATTATCAACCAGAAATTTATATCTGGAGGATTTATCGTTTCGAAGGTTGTGACTCTCATCAATAACAAGGAGTACTTTTTGTTTGCGTTGCAGTTTGGAAAGAGAAAAGTCAGGATAATTATTGGTCAGTCTTTCGTCCTGAAGGTCGGTATGGTTTCTTACAAAGTATTCAATTTCATCTTTTTCAAACCTAGAACCTCTGTGCGACTGGTATTGCTCCCAGTTATTGCGTAGTTTTTTTGGGCAAAATAATACAACAGTGTATCCTTTTAGTTCAAAATATTTCATAACAGCTAAAGCAGTCCAGGTTTTACCTAAACCAACAGCATCAGCCAAAATTGCACCGTTGAATTTTTGAAGCATCTTGATTAAACTGATTGCCCCTTTCTGCTGGTATGAAAAAAGTGTTTTATATATGATGGTTTCTTCTAAATGAGCTATTTCGCGTTTAAATTCAGCATCACCCGAAAGCTCCATAATATCGTCCTTAAACATTTCATAAAGGACTTTGAAGTACAAGTCGTGAGGGGTGTATTCTTTGAACAGGTTTTTAATGAGATCAATAATGTATTGTTTTACTTCAATTTTAGATTTATCAGGTAATTCGATCTTTTCCAAAGCTACTTTCTCCCATTGCTCCTGGAACCACTTTTTAAGGTTTTTAAATTCATCTTCATAGTCGTGCTTTGCAATATTTAACTCGATGTTTGAACTTTCTTTTATACCTAGACCTGCATCCGTAAGGTTCGAACTTCCCACAATGAAATAGTTTTTTGTTATGACCTTGTCGGTGTATAAGTAAGTTTTTGCATGGCAAAAATTCTTTTGAATGTTCTTAATGGCAACTTTGTCTTGTTGAAGAAAATCAACCGCTTTCTGAGCATCAACACTCAACGAAAGTGTCCCGTTAATGCCAGTGTTTCCATTGAGCAGGTCAATTACTTTATTTAATTGAGCTTCATCCTGCATAAGATTACCCAAAATAAATCTAAATTTTTCCGGTTGATTAATTTCATCATTAAATAAAGCTAAAGCATTGACAGAGAAGTAACCTGTTACGAGGTCGAGTCCACCATTTTCGGTGTTGTTTTTAATGAAGTTAAACACTTTGTAGTCGTTTTCTTCATTTTTTGTTTTATTGTCTAGTAACATCTATGATATGTGTTTGAACCAAGTCAACTTTTAATTAAAAAATTACAAAACCCAAATTTACGGCTAAATTCCTTTGCATTAGTTTACTTTAATTTCCACCAGGCTTTCTTTTTCTCGGAATATTTGAAACCGGGCAAAGCAGCTGAACTCCAAAAACAGAGAGGTGAGGTCCAGATGCGTATTGTCTCTTCGTTTTGATGCACTTTCTTCGCATCCAATTTTCTGCCTTTCAGTGTAATGCGGATGTTGTTACGCATTGGAGCAGCTTCGATATCGCCTGATTGGTCGTAAGTGAAAGACTCCAGTATTTCAGGAAAAATTTTTAACACCTTTTTAAACTCCTTATCATCCAGTTCGATGAAATCATTCGACTGAATATACTTCAGACAAATTCTAAGCAATTCATAATGTGAAATCAATCCACAGTTGGGAATAAGCCTAAAAGGGATATTAGACCTTCAAAATAACCAAAAAAAAATGAGGCTGTTCATCAAACAACCTCATTTTCAGTGATCTTCGTCTCAGAGGAGACTAAGTTGAGAGCAAGATGCTGCCTCCATGCACACTATCCGAAATCTGGTCTTTGGAAGCTGCACCTCCCAGGCCCGAAAGCGATAAATAGAACGCATACACCTCCACGCTAAGGCCGGCACACTCTTCGGGCATTTCAACAGTGACTTGGCCATCAGCGCGTGTGGCGGCGTTCATAATGGTGAAGCCGATGCCTTTCGTGGGCTCGTAAAGGCCAATCATGAGCAGGTCGGTAGCTGCCGCCAATGGCTTGCTGCTGTTGTCGGTCCATTCCAGACTGATCGTGTCAGGCGCAACAAAAGTTGCCACCAGACCGGCAACAGGCGGCAGATTGCCTTTGCTGATTTTTGCATCTGCAAAGCTCAGTTGCACATCAGGGTAATTACCTATTACAGCGTTCTTCAAATTGTAAGAAGTGGCTGCATTGAAGGCAGATAGTTTATTGGTAAAAGACCTGAATCCGATCTTTACCAGTTCGATTTGAGAGCT
>JAEWWJ010000031.1 GCA_023396415.1 Bacteroidota bacterium | reverse complement strand
ATTAAACAAGCAACCAAAGATTTGTTACCATCACAATAGCTTTATTGTGTTCCGCTTTTCTGTCGTTTATATCAAGCAATGCTCTTAGATGAAAAATTATAGACGTAGTAATACAGGATAGGTATTAACCTGAGTTCGAAATAAGCAAATCGCTAAAAGAGAGCAAGTTGGCCATTGTAGTTTATAGTTTCGTACTTAATACTGGGCTTTTTAGGCAGGAATGAATAGGCTAACAATCCAGAAATCATGTTGGATATGAAGTTGGCAAAGCTTCTGTGTCTTGAGTGTTCTATCTGACAAATATTTTTAAGCTCATCGTTAACTGTCTCTATTATAGATCGTTTCCTTAGCATTATTTTATCATGCATCGACATCAATTGGTTCTTCATATTATTTCTGATACCTGTGATAAGATGTATTCCATCAATAAAAAGGTTTTCAAATAGCTTTTGTGAAATGTATCCTTTATCAGCGAACAGTTTTCCTGCAATTTTTTTCAAGAAATTGGAGTCTTGCAATGGTTGTCTATCGTCCACATTTCCAGGTGTAATTACAAAATCGATCACCTCACCTTTATCATTAATTACGATATGTAGTTTAAAACCAAAGAAATAGCCCATTGTTGACTTGCCTCGTTGAGCTATATCTTTGAATATTTTGTGGTTAAAAATTCGTTTATTCTTACAAACGCTCACAGCAGTTGAGTCAACAAATGAAATACCTGTGCTTTTGCCAAGTCGCATTGTCTTCAAGAAAATAGTCATGGGCAATAAAGCCTTCTGCTGAAGTTCAACAAATCTATTGTAGGATACAGTTTTAGGAAAATAATCGATCAAATGCTTTTGTACATAATTGATATAGAAATGCTTAAGATTTCGATATCCTCCCAAATGAAATGCTATCATGATGGTAATTACTTCAGCGTCGTTGAGCTTTGATGGCTTATTTCTGTGCTTTTTGCCATCAGCAGAGGCTAACTGGTGTCCCTCCATTGCTTTACAAAATTCCTTGCAGAATTCATCTGCTAAATAGAAAATTTCAACTAAATTTGAGCTCTTAAACATAAGGATTGATTTTGTAATATCTTGTATTTCAACACTATAAAGATACAAAACAATCCTTATTGTTTTACATTTTTATGAAATTTCTTATATCGAACTCAGGTTACTAGATAAACCTTTTTGCGTAAAAAAAATCAGAGCCGAAAGAACCAATTTTGCATCGTTGCGCATTTCTTTGCGACTTCAGCGTTTGGCCTAATGCCAATTTTGATTTCGACCATCGAAGGCGATGCTTAGCAGGTCTTAAAAGACTTTATCTTCAGTATCAATCAGCTCGTTTGGACAACAACGGAGCCTGTTTAAAAATTTCACAGCAATGCTAACAATTGTATAGCCCAAAGTCATACTGATGATTCAATCGCTCTTTTTTCATTACTTTTGTGAGAAGTACAAAAAACACTAGAAATGAAAAAATTTGCAGTTATTTTGGCCGGTTGCGGCGTTTACGATGGCGCTGAAATACATGAAGCCACCCTTGCTATGCTGGCCATTAAAAAGGCTGGTGCCGATTATCAATGTTTTGCCCCTGACATGATGCAGTACCATGTCATCAACCATTTAACCGGCGAAGTGATGCCCGAAAAGCGCAATGTGCTGGTTGAAGCCGCACGTATTGCAAGAGGCAAAATTCTCCCTTTATCAGACTTTGATGCCTCAGCTTTTGATGTTATTCTTTTTCCCGGTGGTTTTGGAGCAGCCAAAAACCTTTCTACTTTCGCATTTGAAGGTGAGGCCGGCACCGTACTCTCCGAAGTAGCATCAGCAGTAAAAGCAATGTTTGCGCAACAAAAGCCGATAGCAGCCATGTGCATTTCGCCAGTTTTTATTGCCAAGATTTTGGGTGAAGTGAAGGTCACCATCGGTCAGGACGAGGGAACCATCAAAACCATCGAAGCGGTTGGTGCCACTCATGTTCAAACCGATCACGGCGAGGTGCTGTGCGACCACGAAAAACGGGTTTTTACCACGCCCTGCTATATGCTCGATGCCGACATCACAAACATCTGGGACGGAGCTAACGGTTTAGTTAAGGCTATTATGGAATATTTTAAAAATTAAAGCATGAAGAGTGAGCTTGCACCAGCCCCATTCATCATTGAGCAAGAGCGTGAACAATGAACGGTGGCGGCGCAAGTAACTTATCGTAAATCACTCATCAATAAGCAGTTAATGGCTACATGCCGTCAGTTAATCCAATCTTAGAAAATCGCCTGACATATTGAATAACAATTCGAGGTCATTATCGAGGCCTACTTTTTGGTTTTTGTCGTCTAATTCCCAGTCAGTGATCACGTTGGAGGAGAAATTGGTATTCACGTAAGTCAAAATTCGATCAGGGATCACGTTGTTGGGTAGTTGTTTGTTGCCATCAATATCGGTAATTGCGTTTTTGCTGTTGAACTCGAGCTTGGTGCCATCGTTTAAGAACACTTCGTAACCTTTGGTGAACCCATCGCGGTCTTTGATAATTTGTGCCACTGTTGCCGCAGGGAAATGGGTTTTGATGTACGCCTGAATTTCCGAAGGCGTGTCATTGATGTTCAGGACTGTTTCTTTGTCGCATGAAGTCAAAGCGAACATCATAAGGGAAAGCATTGTAATTAGAAAAAAATTGTTTGTTTTCATACTCATTGTGAATTGTGGGTTAAAGTATTGTATTTAATGGTATTAGTGTTATTAATTGTCTTGAAATTGCTTCAGGATTTCACCTTTTTCGTTCAGTGTGAGGTGCCATTCTTCAAAAAATTTGTTCATCTCAAGAGTGTATGTTGTTTCAGCTTCTGTTTTAATCATTTTAACATCAGAAATGCGGTATCCTTTGAAGGTTGTTTCTAAGGTCTGGAGAATGGTTGCAGGCAAATCCTTTGATTTGATGTCTTGCTTATGTCGGAGGATTTCGCCGGTGGACTTAAACCAAATTTCATGGTCAATGTTCCATCCTGTTTCGAAATCAACTTGGTACATTGTTCCATCGCGTTCCCATTCCACAAATCGGGCATCGGAAAAGGTGTTTTTAAAACTATTGGCAATCACTGCCGGAACTTGCGACTGGCGAAGATCCTGGGCGAATGAAAGTTGAGCAAAGGCAAAAAAAGAGGCTGCAAATAAAAAGATTCGTTTCATTTTTTTAGTGTTTTAAAGATTATGCAGCAAAATAACCACACGAATTGGGAAAGATTTGGGAATAGAAATGTTTTTTACTCCAAAAAATGCTTTCCACAATTCAACAACCGAAAGAACTTAAAAAACGATAGGAGCTTTCCATGAAGCAATGGCATGAGGTTGAGAATGGCCATCGTATCAACCCAAGTATCTAACCACAATAAAAGCCGGATTCACTTTTCAATAGATGCACTTGGAATTGCCCCTCATGCAAACCGCAACTCAAAAACATGTTCGGTGGTGTACCGATAATTGATTTTAAAGCCGTAGAGGGCACAAATAGCTTCGACAATGGCCAAACCCAGGCCGGTGTTTTGTTGATCGGGATTGCTTTTATAGAACCGTTTAAAGATATTTTTCACATCCAAAGGGCCATGGTTTGAGCTGTTGGTGATCGTGAGCATGTTGTCGGTAGCCGAAATGTTCACCCAACCACCTTCAAAATTGTGCACAATGGCGTTCTTTATGAGGTTGGTGAGTAAAACACGCGCCAGCGTTTCATCCATTTTTACGGAAAGCGCAATGGGTTCATGGAGCAGCACCCTCACATTTTTAAACTGCGCCAAATCATCCAATTGATCGGTGATATACTGCATTTGTTGGTTGAAGGAAACCATACTATTTTGCAGAAATTGTTGGTTTTCAATCTTACTTAGCAGCAACAATGATTTATTGAGGCGTGCGAGGCGGTCAATGGTTTGCAGCACCTCAGCAATAACAAGGGCATCGTTCTGGCTTAGCGTGTTTTTTTCGAGCAAAAGTTCAAGACGTGCAGCCATGACAGCAAGAGGGGTTTGCAGCTCGTGGGAGGCGTTTTGGGTAAACTGCTTTTGGCTGGCATATGTTTCGAGGGTGCGTTTTGCCAAGCTATCGAAGGAGTTTTTCATTTCGACGAACTCGATGGTGCGCGTAACCACGGGTTCAGGAAGTTTTTGCTGATCAATGTGAAAATTTTTCACCTGATGGAGGATGGTATAAAACGGCTTCCACAATTTATGCAAAACGATGTTATTGATAACAATGATGCTGATTAAGAGCACCAAATACAACCACAACGACGACAAAAACAAACTTTCCATCAGATCGTCTTCCTCCACCATACTCGAAATCACCTGAAGATGGTAATATTTCCCGTTGAGGGCAAAAGCTGTTTTTACCATGCGCACCGGCTCGAAGTCTTGCTCAAAATCCATAAAAAGCAAGGTGTCAATATAGGTTGTTTTGATGGTTAGTGCCTGTTGCTGACTTATTTCCTGAATGGCATAATTGCCTTCGTCGAAAGCTGATTGGAGTAGAACGGTACTGTCTTTTTCAGCTTTTTTGATGATCAGCATTTTGTAATTGTCGAGGCCATCGTCAATGCTGTCATAAATTTCATCCATCATGCCATAATAAAAAACCACAGCCCAGATGCTCACAATAAGAAAGATAGAAATTGCGAGAACCTTAAAGGATTGGTTAACAAGTTTCATAGCTCAACGAGTTTATATCCAATACCATATATGGCTTGAATTTCAATTTGTGCTGGAGTTGACTGGAGTTTTTTACGTAGGTTTTTGATCTGGTAATAAATGAAATCAAAGTTATCCGCTTGATCAATATGGTCGCCCCAGACGTATTCGGCCAAGGCATTTCGGGTGATCAAACGATTTTTGTTCATCATAAAATATTTCAGAATGTCAAACTCTTTACGGTTGAGTGGCAGCTCCACTTCTTGCACCATTACCATGCGGTTGACCACATCGAGGCTCACGTTGGCAATGTCGAGGGTTTCTTTTCCATTGAGTTTGTTGCGACGCAGCACTGCTTTTACGCGGGCATTGAGTTCGGAAAGGTGAAAAGGTTTGGATAAGTAGTCATCGGCTCCCAAATTCAAGGCTTCCACCTTATCGTCAAGGGCATCTTTGGCCGAAATGATGATGACATTTTCGGTTTTTCCGGCCGTATTCAACTCGCACAAAATTTGAAGACCACTCCCACCCGGAAGCATGATGTCGAGCAAGATACAATCATAGGCATACATGAAAACCTTTTCGTGGGCGATGCCATAATTGGCCGCCGTTTCAACGACATATTGCTCCAATTCGAGAGAGGCTTTTATGGCCTCACTCAGCGCATGTTCATCTTCAATGATTAGAATTTTCATCCGGTAAAAGTAAAACAACAATCTGGAAAGAAACGAGAATCGTCATCTAAATCCAAGTATCATTTATAAGATGAATTTAAGCACAAACAATCAGAGGCTTGCCAAGCCCTAACCGTTTGCGTTACTGCGCTAAATTAAACCGCATGGTAACACCGGCAAAGGTGTTTGAGTTTCTGAACTGCGATGACACGAAAGGATCTGACATATCGCGTTTAAAGAAAGCCTGCAAATTGAACCTGTTGCTAAGCATATAATCAGCAGTAACATAGAGGTTTGTCTTGTATTGCCCGGCCGAAATCTGGCTGTTGCGCTCGTCCAATCGCCGTAGGGTAGTAATGTCCGTTCTAAAGCCAAGATCTACTTTCAACACCAAGTCGTTGGAAGTACGCGTTCCTGCTCCACCGGTGATGGAAGAAATGATTAGCGCCAGGTTTTTGATACGGTATCCTGCGCCTATAATCAGCTCACGCCCATTGACTTCTGTCAATTGGTTATTGATGAAACTCATAGTAAGGTTGCGTTGTTTTTTGTATTCCACCCTTGCAGTCATGCTGTTGTGCAGCCCTAAATCAATGCCAAAGAGCGGCGAAAACTGCTCGGTCAACACTATTTGCCCCAGATCGAACTTGCCGATATAAATGTTGCTGTTCTTAAAGGTTTTAGTAGCATTGAGCGGGTCATAATCCACGTTGGTGCGCCACGAATTGATGGAATAAGTGGAGCGATAAGCATGTGTAATATTGACCGATTTAAAGAGCTTTTGCACAGCTGGAATGTTGGTCAATCCGTTGTAGGTGAGCGTCCAATTGGGAATGGGAATACGCGGGAAAGGATTGAGCGAAATGGTTTTAGCATCGGAACCTTTGTAGGCCGCCACGAAAGAATATAATACCACTTCTTGGGAGATTGCGCCATAGCCATAAGGAAAAAAGTCGTTTCCAACGGAGTCGTAAACATACCTTTCGCCATTGGCTACCCATTGTTCGTTTTGATAGGCCAATCTATCTGCCACCGTGCGTCGGTTATCCAACACTTGATCAAACAATCGGGATTGCTCCTCCTTATTTGTTTTCACAAAGGCTGTATTCCACAGGCCGAAGGAGGAGCTAAAGTTTCCTGCCTCGACGGGCGAGAAAGAGCTGAAAACCCCATTGGAATCAGCACGGAAGTATTCAGAGAAATTGAAAGCGGTGGTTCTATCGCCATTGATGTCAATGCGCATACCCGGCACCGGCTCGATATTGATGCGGTATCCGAAAGTTTCGGTACGTTTTTTGGCATAGGCCTGATTGATGAGCGTATCGGTTGACAACCAGCGGTTGGCGATGGCAGTTGAACGGATGTCGGCTTCGCTGCCCAACACAAAGCCCAATCCGGGCGATGAGTTGGCAAAATTGATTCCAAAGAGGTCGGGTTCGGGCATGAAGCCCGGGATATAGACCCCGTTGTTTTGGGTATATGTGATGTTGCCGCGTTTGACGCTCATGGCCAGTTTCAGTATTTCTTCGCCCACAAGTTTCACGTAGTTGACCGCCGGTTTTTTATCTGTGCTGTCGGCAGCTCCCGTTTCTAAAGCTTTCTCCGGTTCCGACCTGCCACCCGGACGATTGCTTCCCGGTCGCGGCATGGCCCCACCACTTCTTCCCGGCGGGCGTTTGGGCGTATTGAGTTTTTGGAAATAGCCCACCTTGTTGTAAAGGCGCAAGAAGTCAACACTTCCGTTGAGTTGTTTTGTATTTTGATTTTCGATGCTGTTTCCAATACGGGCTTGCACCGAAAGCGGTGAAGCGATCCATGAATACATCCCTTGGTAACCGGCAGAGGCACTCACCCAGTTGAACAAAGTGATTTTGTTTATTGGAATGATGTAATTGACTTTCACCGTTTGATTGAACCTTGTTTTGGTTCCGAGGTTGAGGATGTTGTTCCAGATGGTATCGCGGTTAAGGCTATAGGCAGCGGAACCTCTGTCGGGGTTACCGGCAGGTTCGTACACATAGGCATTTGCACCTGACGAATAATCGAAGGTAATGGAGCGGGTGAGGTCGAATTTAAAGTCGTAGTTGCGCGACCAAGTCCATTGCTTAGCGTAGATGGGATAGGTGATGATGTCGCCTTCGCTTTTGTTGCGGTATTTTTTTTCATTGTCTTGCCGGTTCATCTCCGAGCGGAAGGAGAGGTTTCGTGGCATATAGAAAAAGTTGATGTCTTTGACCAGCTGCATATAGGGTTTGGTGGCCCATTTGGCTTTAGAAAAGGGTTGAACGTTTTTGGGATTGGTATTGAAATTGAAGCCTAATCCTCCGCGATAGAGCAGCCTTCTATCGTATTCCACATCAATGTTTCGCTGGTAAAGTTCGCTGTATGAATAAGAGAAGTTCCAGTTTTCGATGTCGTAAATGCGCGACTTAGGCTGGGTGGTAGTGGCTACTTTTTCTTTACGCACATTTACAAAGTTGATATTTTTGCGCATGGTAAAGTCGTTGGTGAGGCCGCGCACCGAGTCTTGATCTGCTTTGTTATCAAACGAATTTAAGAAGTCTTTTTGTTTCACATCGGGGTCTAAAGGATTGTATTCGGGCCTGATGTGTGTTTCGCCATAATCGAAGTGCATGGGCAGTTTGATACCGGCTTTTTCGGGCAGCAACTTACCGAGGTCAATGTCGGTTGCCACATCGAAGGTAGAAGCCGATTCCAAAGGCGTTTCGTTCACTTTCATTTCGAGGCTTCCGAAGCCGGTAGAGGTGTGTGCGCCTGAAACAACGATACGTCCGAGGTCGGCAAGAACGGTTTCCACGCGTGCGTTGGCAGCCCAGCCGCCTTGGTTTTTGAAGTCGGTAACACGCAATTCATTCACCCAGAGGATAGCGCTTTTAGGCATTGCGTCGTCTGATGAGCTGATATTGGGTCTTTTAGGGTTGCGCACACCGATCATAATTCCTTTTACATCGCTGATGTTGGGGCTTCCGATGACTTTAATTTTATGATCGCCCACCGTTTCCACATAAGGATAATCCAGCCGAATGTCGGAGTTAGGATTGCGCATGGCGGTGTTTCTGTTTTCCTTCACCTTCACGAGTGCTTCAAGGTCAATGTCAAAGTTGTTGGCTTCGGGCCAAATCACCTCCGGCCGGGTGTAGGAAGTGTTTAAAGGTGTGAAAGTGAGTGGGATTTCGTACTCGTAATAGTTTTCGGTAAAGTCGGCACCAATTCTGATAAAAGCAGAAAGATCGCCATACATCAACTCTTGGTCTTGATAAAACTGTTCGGCATGCACATACATTTTCAGTTTGGTGTAATGCCTAAAGTCAAATTCAGTTGTTTTGTATGCGCCTCTGGCATCGCCATCGAGCAAATCAACTACAGTGAACTGCATGGCTTGTTCGTTGAGCTTAACCAAGCTGGTAGTTCCATAATTGGTTTCCCTTTCAATGCCCGGAGGAACAACATAATTGATAGGATCACGGCGACCATTTTCTTCGATGTTGACGGCCGAGATGTCGAATTTGGTTTGATTGGGATTGTCGTTTACGATGTATTCACCTGCTGAGAGGAGGTTTTGGCGGTACTTGCGCCATTCGCCACGCACCAGCTCAAGGGTAGCAAAGCGTGCAACTACAGGCTGTTCGAAGCCGCGCATGAACATACGGATGAAGCGGATAGAGCGGAAATCTTGCAAATTACCGATCACCTTTTCGGGTTGGCTCACCGGAATTCGGAATTGGTACCATTTCACCTCGCCCACGCCACCGTTGGAAAGCGGGATGGCAGTGGCCTCGTGGATGTCGGCGATATAGCTTTCACCAATTTTCATATTGTTTGGATCAAGCTTTATGCGGTATTGGAAATATCTTTCGGCTTCGCTCAGGGTGTTGTCGCGGTTGATGTCTTCCACATTGGGGAGCGAGCTTCCGCTGGTGGGATATGGTTCTTGGTTTTGGTCGTCGGTGGGTGAGTTTCCATCGGGGCCGTTAAAGTTTTTATAGCGTTCCAAAACGCTGCTGTAGCGCGAATCAATGTCTAAGGCTGAGCCTCTGAAATACTGAAAATCGTCGCCCGAGGGGTCTGCTTCAGCCATTTGGTAAGCGATTGAATTTTCGCCAAATTCTTGACGCACATAATCGAGAAAAGCACTGTGAAAACTTTTTTCGTCAATGTTTCGTAAACCGTCGTAACCCACATCCTGAAAAGCTCTTGCACCGGTAGTATTGCTAAACGATTCAACCAAAGCTTGGAGCGTTGGCACACGCCCCCAGATGGTAGTGTCAACATTGGTAACTACTTCGGAGGTGGGCAATCCATTTTCATAAAAACGTCGGCCATCGCGAAGGATATCTTCAGAAACATCACCAAGATTGATGTAAAGTTCGCCGCTGTTGTTGGTGTTGCCTTCGGCAAAAGGATCCATCATCCAAAACTCAATGTATTCGATGTTGGCTGCTTCAAAATCGGTAGATTCTATGCGCCGCATGATTCCGCCCCAACGAGATGCAGGATTGTTGAGGGTTCCATTGGCCGACATACCCGACGAAAATGGTGTAGGAACAACATCGTAATTGTAGGGGCCTCTTTCGTCAGGATAATAAGCCAAGTTCAAAACGGCAATATTGGTAGGTGTTCCGGAAGGCACTTCCTTATTAGGAAAAACCTCTGTTTCGAGCACTTGACGTACAGTATGTTTGCTCAATTCATTTTTATCCACATTAGAGGGACGCAGCGTTCCATACTTGTCATAAAACAACGGATCAATGATGTACCAAGCCAGCTTAGCACGGTTTTTTCCGTAGGCCAATCCGGTTCCGGGCTGAGCTTCGGGGAAAATATCTGTTTGACCTTGTGGCGTACTGGCCAAAAACCAGGTGCTAACCTGTCGCAAATCTATTTTCGATTTTGCACCTTCAAAGTCGTCAATATAAGAAGTACCCGATTTGCCCACTGCCTTTGAATGGCCGGGCAAGAAATGTGCAAATTCGCCGTCAACATTAATGCGTGAGGCTTGTTTGCTGGAATAGAAAGGCAGCTTGTTCACCATTTTGGTGAGCCACAACGACTCTCGGCGGTAACTCAGGTCGAAGCCATAAATGGTGTTGGAAATGGGATCGTCGCCATAATTCACCTTTCGCGTGAGGGGCCGCTCGTGTAGGTTCAATAAAGTTGCACCTACATGAAAATCGCGGTTAATTTCGTGCTCCACACGCAAGCCCATCATTCGTTTTTGTTGCAAACTAAAAAGTGAATTGCTTTCGAGCGAGATGTTGATGGGCGTTCCGGAACTCATGATACCTTCGTTGATGATGCGCACCCTACCAAGGGTGTAGTCAACGGTATAGTCAACATTTTCGACCAATGGAACCCCGCCGGCAGTAACCGTTACCGATCCTTGGGGAACGTTAAGGGCGTTCAGACTAATTTCACTTCCCGACTGGGATTTGTAGAATCCTTCGAGGATAAATTTATTTTTTTCAGGATACTGTTCTGCACCCGATTTGGTAAGGGTGTACAGTGAGTCGTAGGCGTAAAGGTTGGCCAGATCGGCATTGTTTGGAAATACTTTTTCGCGGATATGTTTTCCAAATGGCTCAAGTACAGTGAAATAGATACGGCCATTTCCTGAGTTGATGGTTCCTCCATCGCGGGCGGCATTGTCGAGAAAGTCGAAAACACCATCACCTTTACTCACCGGATTTCCCTGTTGGTCTAAGTTGTCGAGGTTTAGAAGGTGAATCAAAGGAACACCTTTCACTGATTCATCCCCATCGGTGAAATAACCAGTAGGCACCCCGTTTTGGTTGCCCGAATAGAGGATGTTGAACGTAAAATCGTCGCGGTTGACTTGATAGGCTTTGATGGAATACACGTTTTTCATCATCAAGTCCCACATGGGCATGCGCGTGTTGAGCGAAGTTCCTTTGAGGAGCTTCACTACCAAGCTGTTAGGGGCGTTGATTCCGCGGTCGGAAAACTCCCCTACCTGAAACACGCTGTCGTAACCGATAACGGTATATTGGTAAGCTACGGCCAAAGTTTGGTCGGAGTTGAGGTTGGTATTCAAGCTGATGAAACCGAGTTTGCTGTTGAAGGTGTATTCGGTGGTGCTGAGCTTGCGTGCATTTTCAATTTTATCGAAATCTTGACCGGCAATAAAATAACCACTTCCTCCTATTCGGAGCGGGTCGCCGGTGAGGTATGCGCTCACGCGATTTACATCTCTAACGCTGGCTGTATCGAGGCGGCTGATCAGGTTATTTGAATTTTCGGAAGGCAGGGGGGGACCCATATTTGGATTCACATTGGCGTTGTTGAGCCATTCGCGTTTACCTTCGCCTAAGTCGGTAAAGGCCACGATATTTCTATTGTCTTGCAGGGCAGGACCAATGTTGGTGACCCACACCTCAACGCGGGTAATGTTGATGTCGGAGGTGATGATAGGCAGCGATTCGAGGCCGCGCTCATAGTTTTCGCGAAAGTAATGTGCAAGAAAGAAGTGTCGGTTTTCTTCGTAGTCTAAACTGCTGAGCTTAAACTTGTTGGTTTGTGCTCCACCTTGCACGGTAATGTTTTTCGATTCACTTTCTTGTTGTGAAAAGACAGCGGTTACGGAAGTGCGCCCAAACTGTAGCTTTGTTTTGATCCCTTTCAATGCCTGGCTTCCTCTGATGAGGGTGGTGTTGAGGGGCATATTCACGTTTCCGGCTTCGATGAGTTTTACAATTTCGTCTTCTTTTCCTTCGTATTTCAGGGCCAATTTGTTTTCAAACTGGAAAGTAGCTTCGGTGTTGTAATTGGTTTTGAACTCAATTTTATCGCCAATTTTGGCAATCACGTTCATTTGAATTTTTTGGTCGAAGTCGAAGTTGGTGGTGCGTCGTTGCCTCACGTCGAGTTGTGGGTCTTCGCGTAACATGCTGCGCACGCCAAAGGTGACCTCTGCCGAGCCTTGTGGTCTGATGTCAATGGTGTTGCTGCCAAATATTTGGTCGAACACCTTTCCCCCCACGTAAATTTCGGGGATAATGGAGGCACTCGAAGATCCTTTGGTGGCTTTGGCACTTTGGTTCCAGTAGTTGCGGATGCCTTTTTTATTCTGAAACTCCATGTATTCCTTTTCGGTCATGGGAGTAGGCGTGCGGTAGGCAAAGTCGCCCACTTTACTCACAAAAATATATTGTTTGGAAACGGGGTCGTACACCACTTCGCGCTTGATGTTGGGCGGATCGTTGAGGTGCAACGGAGATTGGTCTTGCAATTGCTGGTTAGGTTCGCCCTTATCCACAGGTACAGGATAAATAGGTTTTGCAGTGGTATCGGGCTCTTGAGGCGCGAAGCCTGCCAAAAAAGGCTTTTTTTGGATGCGGGCTGAGGGCATGGCAAAAACAGAAGAAAATGCAACCACCAAACCGATGATTGTAACGCCAATAATGCGCTTTTTATGTTGTTTAAAGTTCCTCAAACGACTGATACTTTTTGGTTTTTAGTGATACTTTTCAGGCCCAAAAGCACTACAAAACCCTCAATGCCTCGCGGATAAGCTGATCCACTTTTAAAGAGGCATCCTGCTGAAGGATTTTTGTTAGAACTTTTTCGGCCGCTGCCTTGTTAAATCCAAGTATGAGCAATGCTGATAACGCTTCGTCTTTGCTGGTATTGTTCAACAAGCCTGAAATTTGACCTTTAAGCGAAGTTTTTCCGACCTTATCGCGCAAATCAACCACGATACGCTGTGCAGTTTTGGCACCGATACCTTTTACACGTTGCAAAGCCACCACATTTGCCGTGGCGATGGCCTCGATGGCTTCTTGTGTGCTCAGCGACGAAAGGATCACTCTGGCAGTGTTTGAGCCTACTCCGGAAACCGAAATCAGATCCAAGAAAAGGCTTCGCTCCTCTTCATCGAAAAAACCATAGAGTGTGTGTGCATCTTCTCTTACCGAAAAATAAGTGTATAGTCGGGTGCTTTCCAAAGCTTGAATGGCGGTGAAGGTGTTGAGTGAAATGTTGAGGTGGTAACCTACTCCATTTACATCCAACACAACAAAAGCAGGGGTTTTTTCAACAAGTTTTCCCGAAATATAAGCGTACATAAAATCCAATGTTTTGGTAAGTGCATCAAAAGAATCCACAAAAATAATCAAAAGCTTTGGAACAGGAGAAGTTGGAGTGGAGCGGAGGAATTTTGTTTTTTGTTCTTTGTTTTTTGTTCTTTGTGAGGGATTCGTCCCGAATCGCTTTCGACTTTCAGACCTTCCTCAAATCTAAAGCAAAGCTTTTTTAAGGCTTAAAAACTCCCATTGTGAAAAATGATTTTGAATGGACTTACAAGGGACTTAGAAGGGACTTAGAAGGGAGCTAAGGCGAGGGAGTGAAAAATGGTGACTTTAGTGAACGAAGCAAGCCAAATATGGTTAATGGTAAATTATTAATGGTTAATGGCTGGCGCGAGGATTCAAAATTAGAGAGTTTGAAAATTTGAGGATTTGACCTTCAGACCATTGGTTTTTAGAATCATCCTAATTAGAGGTTTATCTATCTGTTATTCTGTATGTTAACGCATATATACAATGAAAACGAATGCAGCTTATTCTTTTTCATTTTGCTTTTGTTTGAAATATGGAGTACTTTTAAGCAATAATATTAAACAAACATGAAACAGTCGGCAACGGTTGTTAGTCCACCGCTCCCCCGGCATAGGGTAATACGTATGCAGCATGGGGTTTCTGTTGCACTCACTGCTCTTTTACGACCTTGCCCCTCACATCACCCTACACTTTATTTCGATAAACGATTTGTACAATGTTGCACAACAAAACATATCTTCCGGTTGGGGAAAAATAAATTCAGCCTTTTGGCTGCTCACGTTTGGATGTTGACGGAGTGGCCGGAAGTTGAAACATCAAAAAGTTTTTTTAACCAAAATGATAAAAAAGTTATAGGAATTGTCTGGCAAAGTGTTTTCACTGCCAACAGGGAGAGAAGCTGATTTATCAGTATAAAATTTAAAGATTACTTCAAAACAAATTAATTTTAAAACATAAACGAATGAAAAAAATTATATTCACTTTACTGCTTTTGCAAACAATAGCACAGCCTTTACTAGCACAGACTTGGGTGGAAGAAGGGGCTAAATGGTATTACGGCTTTGACCTTTTCTCAACTACAGGATATGTTGAAATCGAATATATTGGTGACACAACAATCTATTGTGATGAAACACTAAAACTTTATCAGGATTGTAAAGTACTGAACAAAACATTTTATTCTTATGATTTTCTTGGTGGGATATATGATACTGTGAACCTCGGACATGAATATACCTGGGCTAATAGTGATACTGTGTTTCTGTATAAACATGATCAGTTTTATGTTTTGTATGATTTCTCAGCTACAATTGGTGACACTTGGATTGTACCGGAAAATCAAGAAATGATGAACTGTGACACTGTAGGATATTTAAAAGTTGTTGCCAAAGGAGATACAATAATAAACTCAGTGCCTTTAAGATATGTTATTGTTGAACCAGAGGAAGGATCAAACTGGATAATACATGGTATAATTATCGAGAAAATAGGCCCTATAAACTGGTATATGTTCCCGGAACAGAATTGTATAACAGATTTTCAAGAAGGAGGACCCCTTCGATGCTACTTCGACAATAATTTTTCTTTCAATTCAGGAATTGAGGAGTACTGCGATTATATTGTCAATAATAAAGAAAATACTTTTAAGGATGAAGTTTCTGTTTATCCTAACCCTGCAGCAAGCTCCCTTCACATTGTTGGTGAAAAGTTAAGTGGTGTTGAAGTTTATATATTTGATATTTTTGGAAGAATAATGTTTAGTTCAAAAATATCCGGTCGAGAACTTCAAATTGATGTGAGCCAATTTCATACCGGCACATACTTACTATACTTAAATGATCACGAAATAAGTTATAAGCCAAAAAAAATTCAAATTATTAATAATTAACATTATGAAAAAACTAACAGGTCTATTATTCATTCTTCAATTGTTTTTTTATGGATACATCAATGGGCAGAATGACCCTGAATTGTGTATAATTTCTGAGAATAATCAAGAAACCTCATTGTATAATGGAAATTGCGTAACATACCTGAGCTGGTCCAATATGGCTGGACAATTATTGGACAAATTTAAACTATATTTTTCATTAACACTGGGTTTGGCTGTCAAAGTTATTCTAAAATTTTCCGGAGACCCCCCCAAGGAGGTCTCAGGGAT
>JAEWWJ010000006.1 GCA_023396415.1 Bacteroidota bacterium | reverse complement strand
TTGTGATACCTATGATAGATAAAGTGCCTGCCATCAGAAAATTTTATGAGGTTTCGTTCAGACTTTCGGGCTGGCTACCGCTTTTGATTGACAATTTCAGAAAAAAAACACCACAGCCTGCCGGAGTAGATATTACTTCAGATCATATCACTCCAACAGAAACCATAGAGGAATCCAAGCCGGAAAAAGACGAAATAAAAAAAGATGAATAAACCTTGCACAGATTGAGTTAATTATCTATTTTTGCAGGCTCAAAATTTGAAACGAAATTAATATGTATCTAGACACAGTAAAGAAGTCGGAAATTTTCGCGGAACACGGTCAGTCAGCCACCAACACCGGCTCTGCCGAGGGACAAATTGCTTTGTTCACATTTAGAATCAAGCACTTAACCGAACACCTCAAAAAAAACAAAAAAGACATGGCCACCATGCGCTCATTGGTTCGTTTGGTAGGTAAGAGAAGAAAATTACTCGATTATTTGAAAGCAAAAGACATCGAGAGATATCGCGAAATCATTAAGAAGTTAGGTCTTCGTAAATAAAAATACGACTTCCTCGGGAGGCATAGAAAGGCAATTTACTACGATTGCCTTTTTTTGCATTTTCTGAGGTGACATTTACATTCAACAAAAATTTTATGACTCCAAAAGGAATAACACAATCATTTGAGCTGCCCGACGGACGGGTGGTTACGATTGAAACGGGCAGGCTGGCCAAGCAAGCCAATGGAGCCGTAGTAGTAAGCGTGGGAAACACCATGCTTTTAGCTACTGTGGTTTCGGCCCAAGAAGCCAAAGAAGATGTGGACTTCATGCCGCTTTCCGTTGACTACAAAGAAAAATATGCCGCTACCGGCAAATTTCCCGGCGGCTTTTTCAAGCGTGAGGGAAGACCTTCTGACTATGAAGTACTAATCTCTCGATTGATTGATAGGGCGCTACGTCCGCTATTTCCTGATGATTATCACGCTGAAACGCAAGTTGTCATCAATCTTATTTCGGGCGAAAGCAATGTTCCGCCTGATGCCTTTGCTGCTTTGGCCGCTTCAGCCGCCTTAGCCGTTTCCGACATTCCGTTCAACGGTCCCATCAGCGAAGTGCGCGTGGCGCGCATCAATGGCGAGTTTATCGTGAACCCTGCTTTTGATGCTTTGGCCGAAGCCGATCTCGACTTGATGGTTGCCGCTACCATTGACAACATTATGATGGTTGAAGGCGAATCGAAGGAAGTGTCGGAGGCAGTCATGCTCGAAGCGCTTAAAATTGCCCATAAAGCCATTAAAGTGCAATGTCAAGCCCAGCTCGACCTCGCGGCAAAAGTGGAAAATGCCAACCCAAAACGTGAATATTGTCACGAAAAAAATGATGACGAGCTGCGGGAGGCTATCAACCAATTTGCCTATCAGCCTTGCTATTCACTCGCAATCACAGGCAATCCCAACAAACATGAACGCGCAAATGGCTTTAAGGCCGTTCGTGATCAGTTTTTGGAAACATTGCCCGAAGAGCAACGCGATGAGAAATTGTCGCTCGTGAAAAAATATTTCCACGACGTGGAGAAAAAAGCAGTCCGCGATGCCATCCTCAACGAGCGTATTCGCTTAGACGGTAGGAAGTTAAATGAAATTCGTCCCATCTGGTGCGAAGTGGATTATTTGCCTTCCGTTCATGGTTCTGCCATCTTCACCCGCGGTGAAACACAATCACTGGTTACAGTTACCCTTGGCAGCAAAATGGACGAACAAACCATTGATGGTGCCGTTGTAGAAGGAACCTCTAACTTTTATCTGCACTATAACTTCCCCAGCTTCTCAACCGGCGAAGCACGCCCGAACCGTGGTGTTGGTCGTAGAGAAGTAGGTCATGGAAACTTAGCCGAGCGCGCTTTGAGACCAATGATTCCCGTGGGCGAAGAAAACCCTTATACCATCCGCATTGTTTCTGACATTCTTGAATCTAACGGATCATCTTCGATGGCTTCAGTTTGCGGTGGCACTCTTGCTTTGCTCGATGCCGGCGTGAAGTTGAAAAAGCCAGTTGCAGGCATCGCCATGGGATTAATTTCCGGCGAAAACAATGGGAAATTTGCTGTCCTCTCTGATATATTAGGTGATGAAGATCATCTCGGCGATATGGATTTTAAAGTGACCGGAACCCAAGACGGGATCACCGCTTGCCAGATGGATATTAAAGTTGACGGACTCACTTTCGAGGTGCTCGAAATGGCACTCGAACAAGCACGTCAAGGTCGTTTACACATCCTTGGCGAAATGGCCAAAACCATCACCGAACCACGTGAAGATTACAAAGACTTTGTGCCTCGCATCGAAAAGATGATCATTGATAAAGAATTTATTGGTGCCATCATCGGACCCGGTGGAAAAATTATCCAAGAGATGCAGCGCGAAACCAATACCACCATCGTGATTGAAGAAAAAGGCAACTTTGGTGTGATTGACATCGTTTCGGCCAACAAAGATTCTATTGAGTTGGCCAAAGCCAGAATCCGCGCCATTGTAGCCATTCCTGAAGTAGGCGAAGTCTATCTCGGAACGGTAAAGAGCTTAATGCCGTTTGGTGCTTTTGTTGAAATCATGCCCGGTAAGGACGGCTTGCTCCATATCTCGGAAATCGAATGGCGTCGTCTTGAAACCGTTGAAGGCGTGCTTAAAGTTGGCGACAAGATCAAAGTGAAGCTTATTGGTGTTGACGCGAAAACAAATAAAATTAAACTGTCGCGTAAGGTTTTAATTCCTAAACCCGAAGGTTATCAGGAAGAAAGACAATCGGATAGCCGACCACCTCGCCGCGATCGTAACTAAAACTATCTTTTTTGCGTAAAAACAGCCAAATAAAGCATTAATCAGGATTCATGAGGCAACTAAAAATTACCAAACAGGTTACCAACAGGGAGACCGCTTCGTTAGACAAGTACCTTCAGGAAATAGGAAAAGTGGAACTTATCACTGCCGAGGAGGAAGTTGAACTGGCGCAGCGCATCAAGCAAGGCGACCGCGCCGCTCTGGAAAAACTCACAAAAGCCAACTTGCGCTTTGTGGTGTCTGTGTCGAAGCAGTATCAAAACCAAGGTCTGAGTCTCCCCGATCTTATCAACGAAGGCAACCTCGGACTGATCAAAGCCGCGCAACGTTTTGACGAAACGCGTGGGTTTAAATTTATCTCCTATGCAGTTTGGTGGATTCGCCAATCTATTTTGCAGGCACTGGCCGAACAATCGCGTATTGTTCGCTTGCCGCTCAACAAGATTGGTTCCATCAACAAAATCAACAAAGCTTATGCGAAGTTGGAACAGGAGTTTGAACGCGAACCCAACGCCGAAGAGATTGCCGATATTCTGGAAGTGACTGAAAATGAGGTTAAAGAATCAATGAAAAATGCCGGAAGGCATGTTTCAATGGATGCTCCCCTTATCCAAGACGAAGACAACACCATGTATGATGTGCTTCGAAGTGAAGAAGCCATCACTCCTGAAACTGAATTGCTTTACGAATCGCTCCGTAAGGAAATTGACCGTGCCATTTCAACCCTCACCCCTCGCGAATCGGATGTCATCAAGCTGTATTTTGGCTTGAATGGAAGCCACCCCATGACCTTGGAAGAGATTGGTGAAAAATTTGATCTCACCCGCGAAAGGGTACGACAAATTAAAGAAAAAGCAATCCGCAGGCTGAAACATACCAGCAGAAGTAAAATTCTGAAAAGCTATTTAGGATAGCAGCAGCAACATAACACATAGAGCCATCCCGAAAAGGATGGCTTTTTTTGTCTATCCGTATAACAACCCGGGTGTAGGTCAGATGAAAGCAATTTTCGTACTTTTGTGCTTCAAACAATTTAGACTGATTTTTCTGCTATGAAACCATTGATTGCACCCTCGGTATTGTCAGCCGACTTTTTAAAACTTGGCGACGCCATTACGATGCTGAACAATAGCGAGGCCGATTGGGTGCATTGCGACATCATGGATGGCATGTTTGTTCCCAACCTCTCGTTTGGATTGCCGGTGATAGAAGCCATCAGTCGTCAGTCGGTTAAACCATTGGATGTGCACCTGATGATTGTTCAACCTGAGCGCTACATCACTGCTTTTAAGGAAGCCGGCGCTTCGATGCTTTCTGTGCATTATGAGGCTTGCACCCATTTGCACCGCTGTTTGCAACAAATTAAAAACGTCGGAATGAAAGCCGGAGTAGTGCTTAACCCGCATAGTCCGGTAGCTTTGTTGGAGGATATCCTGACGGAAACCGATTTTGTTCTGTTGATGTCAGTAAATCCCGGTTTTGGCGGACAGTTTTTCATTCCACAAACATTACAGAAAATCAGTCGGCTTAAAGAAATGATTCTTAAAAAAAACCTCTCGGTTCTGATCGAAGTGGATGGTGGTGTAAATCAACACAATGCATCACAATTGGTGCAAGCTGGTGCCGATGTTTTAGTGGCCGGTAATGCTGTTTTCAAAGCAGAAAACCCCATTGAAGAAATTAAAAAGTTGAAAAACACCTCTGCAGTAAAGTAAAAATCCTATTTTTGCGTAGTTATTCATACATAGATAGACTTAAATTATTGCCCTGATATGTCTTTAGAGGATACGCTCGCAATACCTGTTGATACATCTGTTGATCTGAATGGAAAAGTGTTGATGATCGTTGAAGATGTTATTTCCAATTATCAGTTGTTGTATGCCTATTTCAACAAATCGGGGGTGCATATTATCCATGTTGACAATGGCCTTGATGCCGTTAACATCATTAAAAATAATATTCCTGTTGACATGATTATCATGGACATCCGACTTCCAAAAATGGGAGGATTGGAAGCCACAGCTCTTATCAAAAGAATGCGAAGCGATATACCTATCATTGCCCAAACAGCCTTTGCCATGCAAGCCGACCGCGATAGGTGCATGAAAGCCGGTTGCGACGACTTTATTGCAAAACCCTTTCGCAAGCATGAGCTGTTGAAAATTATGAGCAAATTTTTTTAACGACATCTCTTTTTTCAATTTCACCTCTATTCTTCTTCTTACATATTGATTACAGTGAATGCTGTAGCTTTTTCTGATTTATCCAGCCATTTTTCTATCTAAAGCGTATATTTGTAAAAAATTAAAGCTTTTACCGATGAACGAAAACTTATTAAGCCTTGAACCGGCCTCCGTTTGGAAATATTTTAGAGAAATTACCTTGATTCCCCGGCCTTCGAAGAAGGAAGAAAAAATCATCCAGTACCTCATTGATTTTGCTAAACAGCACCAGCTCAGACATTGTCAGGATGAAGTTGGGAATGTTTTTATTTATAAAGATGCCATGCCCGGCTACGAGCACCTAAAAACGACCGTTTTGCAAAGCCATATTGATATGGTTTGCGAAAAAAATAGTGATAAACAGCATGATTTTGATAATGACCCGATCGAAACAACAATTGTTGACGGTTGGGTAAAAGCAAATGGAACCACCTTAGGTGCCGACGATGGCATTGGCGTTGCCGCACAGCTGGCGTTGCTGGTGGCTACTGACATCCCACACGGGCCTCTTGAGTGCTTGTTTACCGTGGATGAGGAAACAGGACTTACAGGAGCTTTTGGTCTGAGCACCAAAGCTTTGAAAGGAAGCATACTGCTAAACCTCGATTCGGAAGATGAAGGTGAACTCTTTATAGGATGCGCCGGGGGAAAAGACACGGTGATTGAAGTTCCTTATGAAAAAATTGATGCCCCGGCAGGTTTTGCCTTTTATTCAGTTAAAATCAGCGGATTAAAAGGCGGCCACTCAGGTGATGACATCCATAAAGGTTTGGGCAATGCCAACAAACTTTTGAACCGGATTTTATTTGCCGCCGATGAAGAACTTGATATGTATTTAGTTGATTTTTCGGGAGGTAACCTGCGCAATGCCCTTGCCCGTGAAGCCACAGCTTTGGTGTGTGTTGCCCAGGCACATCAGAAATTATTTGAAATTTTGGTGGCTGCTCAAGCCAAAAATATCCGTGCAGAATATGCCATCACCGAGCCTCAACTTCAAATTGTTTGCGAGGCCGATCCCCTTCTTCCAGCCAAGGTGATAAGCAAAGAAAGCGGGAAACTACTGTTGAGAAGCTTGTATGCTTGTCCGCACGGGGTGATTGCCTATTCGCAAAGCATCCCCGGTTTTGTGGAAACCTCTACCAATCTTGCTGCCGTGCGAACCAAAGAAGACCATTTCCGTATTACAACAAGTCAACGTAGTTCAGTGGAATCGGCAAAAGAAGACATCGCCAATATGGTGAAAGCCTGTTTTCAACTGGTGGGAGCAAGCATTGAGCAAAGCAATGGTTATCCGGGTTGGGCTCCCAATCCTGAATCAAAAATTAGAGAAATTACCGTGGCTGCTTACGAGAAGTTGTTCAGCGAAACCCCTCAGGTGAAGGCTATCCATGCCGGACTTGAGTGTGGTCTTATTGGCGATAAATATCCCCAGATGGACATGATTTCTTACGGTCCAACCATCAAAGGAGCCCACAGTCCGGATGAAAGAATTGACATCGCAACAGTGCAGAAATTTTGGGACCTCACTTTGGACATTCTCAAAAATATCCCTGCAAAATAAAGAATTTATTTAGAATTGATACCAAATGCCTTCATTATGAGGGCATTTGGCGTTTATATAGGATTTTCATCAATTGAGAATCATTTTCATTTCTTACGACAATAGAAACATATTGATGAAATCATCTCTCTAACAAATACGCGGAAGCTGTTCGCCTGCCAGCATATCTACCATTCGGTTACCACCATAAGTTGTTTGCAGCCAAGCTTTTGAAGGGTGTTCGCCAACAATTTCACCTATGATGGCAGCATCTTTGCCCAAAGGATTTTTTTTAAGTTGTTGAAGCACATCTTCTGCATAAATGGCATCCACCACCATCAAAACCTTGCCTTCGTTGGCCACATACAAAGGATCGAAGCCCAGCAGCTCACAAATTCCCCGAACACTTTCTTTCACAGGTATTTGATCTTCAATTAGCTTGATTCCAAATTTTTGTCCTTCGCACAGCTCGGCAACAACGGTAGCAAGCCCACCTCTTGTGGCATCGCGCATGAAATGCAGGGCTTCATTGGGCTGCACAGCTTGAATAAGGTGATTCAAACTGGCGCAGTCGGAATCAATAGGAGCGTGCAGGTTGAGGGCATTTCGGGCAGCCATCACCGCCATACCATGATCGCCGAGGCTGCCATTGAGGATGAGTTTGTCACCTATTTTGATTTGGTGGATTCCTTTTTCTTTGGCATGAGAAACTGTGATTTCGCCTACTCCGGCAGTGTTGATAAACAGCTTGTCGCATTTTCCGCGTTCCACCACTTTGGTGTCGCCGGTAACAATCTGTACTCCGGCCTTCTTGGCTTCAGCGGCCATGCTTTGAACCACCTTTTCGAGGGTTTCAATAGAGAAGCCCTCCTCTATAATGAATGCCGCGCTGATAAAAAGGGGAACAGCTCCTGCCACAGAAAGGTCGTTCACGGTTCCGGCAACGGCAAGTTTGCCAATATCGCCACCAGGAAAGAACAAAGGATCAACCACATACGAATCGGTGGTAAAAGCCAATCTACCGGAAGCCAACGACAATAAGGCTGCATCGCCTTGCTGATCCAATATAGGATTTTTAAAAGCTTTGACAAAAATTTGTCGAATCAATTGGTGCGAAAGACTCCCACCACTGCCATGACCCAATAAGATATGTGTATTTTTTTTCATTATTACTGTTGGTTGAAGCGGTAAAAAGCAGCACAAGCGCCTTCGTTGGATACCATGCAGGCACCAACGGGATCGGAAGGGGTGCAAGCTTTTCCGAAGAGTTTACAGTCTTTGGGTGAAGCCACACCTTTAAGAATGTTGCCACAGATACAACCTTTATCGGCTCTTGTGGGTTCTACATCAACCGCGATCATAGCTTCGGCATCGAAATTTTTATATTTTTCCTTGATGGCCATGCCGCTTTTGGGCAAAACACCTAAACCGCGCCACCAGTCGTCGCGCAACTCAAATACTTCGTCAAGCAGTTCGAGGGCTTTGGCGTTGCCTTCGGCTTTCACCGTTCGGGTGTATTGGATTTCAACTTTAGGCTCACCACGTTCATGCTGAAGCACAAGCATATAAATGGATTGCAAAATGTCAAGCGGTTCAAAACCGCTGACGACAACCCCCAACTTGTATTTTTCAGGGATGAAGCTGTACATGGCCGTTCCGGTGATGGTACTCACGTGACCCGGCCCGATATATCCGTCAATTTTTACTCCTTGATCAATGAGGGCTGCCATAGGCGGTGGCATGATTTTGTGTGCGCTGAAAACAAAAAAATTAAAAAGACCGGCCATCTGCGCTTTGACAATTCCGGCAGCGCTTCCGGGTGCGGTAGTTTCGAAACCGATGCCGAGAAAGACGACTTTTTTCTTCCGATTGGTTTTGGCAATGGTTAAAGCATCGAGGATAGAATACACGATACGGATGTCGGCACCGGCTGCTTTTTCGCGATCTAAGGTGGATGTTGATCCCGGAACCCGTATGAGGTCGCCATAAGTTGCAATAATCACCTCAGGCAGACGGCTGTAGGCGATGGCTTTGTCAATATAGGCACGATCGGTTACGCAAACGGGGCATCCCGGACCGGAAACCAACCGGATATGCTCCGGAAGGATTGCCGGTATCGCAAAACGCTGAATGGCCATGGTGTGTCCGCCACAAACCTCCATGATGCGCATAGGGCTTTTCGACTCAAAGTGAATCCTGTTGGACAGTGAAATTACTTTTTCTTTGTCGCGGTACTCGTCAATGTATTGCATAGCAGACAGCGTTAAACTATTCTTTGGTTTTTCTCTTGCTCTTCCGTGTCAAGCATCTCGTTGAAGGCTTCAAACTCATCAAAAAGGGTAAGGGTGGCCTCCGCTTCTTCCTTACTTATTTTTTGAAGGGCAAAACCGGTATGCAGTAAAACATAATCACCGGGCTGTATATCATTGATATCCAGCATTTGTAGGCTGGCATTACAACTCACTTCGCCTATGGAACAAATGGCCATTTCGCCATCAATGGATTCAATCTTCGCAGGGATACTTAAACACATCGTCTTTTTATTTAGGTCAAAAATAAACAAAAATGGCTGGTTCAACTCCTCCCCTAAAAAACAAAACCCCATGATGGGGTTTGTTATTTATTTAAAAGCAATGAAAAATATCATTGAATCACTAAGTTCAAGAAATCAAGATAAGATTATAACTTTCTTACTACTTCTTTTTCAGCATAACCTTCGATGATATCACCAATTTTAATATCGTTGAACCCATCTATATTCAATCCACATTCATAGCCGGCCGAAACTTCTTTCACATCGTCTTTGAAGCGTTTCAGCGAACCTAAAGTGCCGGTATGAATCACAATACCATCACGTATCACTCGTATTCTGGTATGGCGATTAACTTTTCCGTCCAACACCATACATCCGGCGATAGTTCCCACTTTAGTGATTCTAAAGACCTCTCTGATTTCGATGTTACAAGTGATAACTTCTTCAATCACCGGCGATAACATTCCTTCGATTGCCGATTTTATTTCTTCGATAGCAGTATAGATAATCGAATACAAGCGAATATCAATCTCCTCAACCTCAGCAAGTTTACGCGCTTGCAAGGTAGGGCGTACCTGGAAGCCCAAAACGATGGCGTTGGAAGCTGATGCCAGCATAATATCCGATTCGGTGATGGCACCTACTGATTTATGGATGACATTTACTTGCACCTCATTGGTGGAAAGCTGGAGGAGCGAATCTGAGAGTGCCTCCGACGAGCCATCCACATCGGCCTTCACGATGAGGTTGAGTTCCTTAAAGTCGCCAATAGCAATACGACGGCCAATTTCATCAAGTGTGATGTGTTTTTGTGTTCTGAGACCTTGCTCACGTTGCAATTGTTGACGACGTGCAGCTACATTTTTCACTTCCTTTTCATCATTCATCACCACAAACGTATCACCAGCTTGAGGAGCACCGTTCAAACCGAGCAGCAATGTTGGTGTTGAAGGTCCGGCAACTTTAATAGAGGCGTTGCGTTCGTTGAACATGGCTTTCACCTTGCCATAAACCGAACCGGCCAACACGATGTCGCCTTGTTTGAGGGACCCGTCTTGAATCAGAATTTTAGCTACATAACCACGGCCCTTGTCTAAGGAAGATTCAAGCACTGTTCCGCGCGCTGACTTTTTAGGATTACCTTTCAGATCAAGAATTTCGGCCTCGAGCAAAACTTTTTCAAGAAGGGATTCAATTCCGATCCCCGATTTTGCCGAGACTTCTTGACTTTGGTATTTTCCACCCCAATCTTCGACAAGGATGTTCATATTGGCCAGCTGTTCGCGAATCTTTTCAGGATTGGCAGTAGGCTTATCAATTTTATTAAAAGCGAAAACGATAGGAACGCCTGCTGCTTGCGCATGGTTAATGGCCTCCTTGGTTTGCGGCATCACGCTGTCATCAGCAGCAATTACAATAATAGCGACGTCGGTAACCTTAGCACCGCGTGCACGCATGGCCGTAAAAGCTTCGTGACCGGGAGTGTCGAGGAAAGTTATTTTCCGTCCACTTTCGCCATAAACTTCATAAGCTCCAACGTGTTGGGTAATACCACCAGCCTCACCGGCCACTACATTCGACTTGCGGATATAGTCGAGAAGCAAAGTCTTACCATGATCCACATGCCCCATTACTGTAACGATAGGTGCACGTTCGACCTGATCTTCGGGTAAGTCAATTTCTTCAACATGAGCCAAAGAATCTTGCAACTCATGGCTGATAAATTCAACATTAAAACCAAACTCTTCGGCAACGAGCGATAAAGTTTCAGCATCAAGACGCTGGTTGATAGAAACCGCCATTCCAAGGCTCATGCAAGTAGAGATAACCTTGATAACAGGGACATTCATCATGGTAGCCAACTCGTTAGCGGTAACAAATTCCGTTACCTTGAGTGTTGACTTCTCCTGCTCCTGCCTTGCCATCTCCTCGGCTTGGTTATGGGTGTAGGCTTCACGTTTTTGGCGTTTGTGTTTCGATGTCTTGGATTTACCTTGTGGGGTAAGTCGGGCCAGCGTTTCACGAATTTGTTTTTGGATTTGCTCTTCAGTCAGTTCTACCTTTTCATCTCTTCGTGCAGGTGGCTGGGATGCTTTTCCTTTTTTAGGATCGCGCTGTGCACCGCTAGCTTGTCCGGTCGGACGGTTCTGCTGTCCATAAGGTGGGCGTTGCCCTTGCTGTTGACCACCTTGAGCAGTTCCTTGCCCTTGAGGTGCTTGGCCTGCTGCGCTTGGTGTGGTAGGTGCCTGATCCTTATTTTTAATTCTCTTACGTTTCTTTTTCTTCTGCGCAGCTGAAAGCTTGTCTTCCGATGAGGAAGCTACAGGCTTGGCTTTATTTTTTCGTTCTTCGGGAAGTACGATCTTATCCAGAATTTTAACACCTTCCAATTTGCGCACCTCTGTACGCATAAAGTTGATGGGTCTGTTTTCCTCATCATACTTTATCTCAGGAGCCTCCGGTTTAGTCGGCTCTTCAGGCACTTTCGATTCGACAGCAGGAGCTACAGGCGCAGGAGTTGGGGCGGCGGCGGGTTTTGCAGCAACTTTTGGTTGGGTGGCGAGTTTCTCTTTGGCCTTGCGGTCATCGTCTTCTTGCTTGCGTTGCGCCTTGGTTTTACGCTCGGGCTTGGTTTTGAGGTTCAGCGTACTGAGATCAATATGTCCAAGAATTTTCAACTCACCGTCAGCAGCCGATGTTCCATCAGATGGAACAACAGGAGTGTAGGTGATTTCCTTTTTGTTTTCTTTGGTAACGGTGGCAGCAGGTTCAACAAGAGGCTTTTCCGTCTCAACTTTTTGTGATTCATCAACCACAGGCGGCAACACTGCCTCCGGTTTAACTCCTTCTTCAACGGGTGGTGCTGTCACTTCTTCTTTGGCCTCAGGAACGGGTTTTGGCTCCGGTTCGGGTTTTGGATCAGATTCAGGCACTTTCTCAATTGCGGCCTCCACTACAGGCACCGGTTCGGGCTTTACAGCCGCTTTTGGTTCTTCTTCTGGCTCCACTTGACGCTCCGGAACAGATTCAACTGCTTTAGCCTTAGGTTTTTGATCCACAAAAGCTTTCTTTTCAATTATATTCGATTGAATATTTTTGAAAAGCACCTCATCCGGTTCATACTCATCGTCTTCGATGTTTTCATTTTTGACCACCTCATCAGCCGTGATGGTTTTCCGCCCTGAGTATTCAATTCCTAACTTTTGTGAAACTTCTTTCACTTGTTTTTCTTTTTGATACTCCTTCACAAGCATGGTGTACATTTCAGGACTGAGCTTGGTGTTGGGATTGGGGTCAATCTGATGTCCCTTTTTGGAGAGGAACTCAACGATTGTACCTGTACCAACGTTGAACTCTCTGGCTGCTTTACTTAAACGAACTGTTGATGCGCCTTCGGACATAATCAGGATAAAGTTTTTAATTTTTGATAACAAAGTGCAAAAATATGGATTTTATTCAAACTCAGCTTTTAAGATTCTAATGACCTCCAAAATGGTTTCAATTTCGAGGTCGGTTCTCTTTTCCAGTTCTTCTACACTGAGTTCGAGAACGCTTTTAGCGGTATCGCAGCCAATTGTTTTGAACTTTTCGATGATCCATTCATCAATTTCATCTGTAAACTCAATCAAATCAACATCTTCCGAATCAACATCAGTATCTCGATACACATCAATTTCGTAGCCGGTGAGCTTACCTGCCAGCTTAATATTGAAACCACCTTTTCCGATAGCGAGACTCACTTGATCGGGTTTCATAAACACTTCGGCACGTTTATTTTCTTCGTCAAGGTGAATAGATGTAATTTTTGCAGGACTTAACGACCTATTAATAAATAGGTTAGAGTTGGTGGTATAGTTGATGACATCAATATTTTCGTTGCGCAACTCACGAACAATGCCATGAATACGCGAACCTTTCATTCCAACACAAGCACCAACGGGATCAATACGGTCGTCGTAGGATTCAACCGCAATTTTGGCTCTTTGACCGGGTTCGCGCACAATGCGTCGAATGGTAATCAAGCCATCAAAAACCTCGGGCACCTCTGCTTCGATGAGGCGTTGTAAAAATATTTCAGAAGTACGCGAAAGAATGATTTGCGGGTTGTTGTTGCGCATTTCTACCTTTAGCACTACCGCTCTGAGGGTATCGCCTTTGCGATAGAAATCTGCAGGGATTTGCTCTTGTTTGGGCAACATCAGCTCAATGCCTTCATCATCTAAAACAAGAATTTCGCGGCGCCATACTTGGTAAACTTCACCGGTGATGACCTCCCCTACCTTGTCTTTATATTTTTGATAAACATTGTCTTTTTCGTATTCTAAGATCTTGGATACGAGGCTTTGTCGGATAGTTAAAATTTCGCGACGACCAAAGTCGCTGATGCTGATGGACTCAGAAACCTCTTCACCCACTTCAAAATCGGGTTCAATTTTAATGGCATCGGAGAGTGCAATTTGCGAAGTAGCGTCTTCAAGGGCACCGTCTTCAACAATTTCGCGGTTGTGCCAAATTTCCAAATCACCCTTGTCAATGTTTACAATGATGTCGAAATTCTCGTCGGAACCATACTTTTTCACCAACATAGAACGAAACACATCTTCGAGGATGCGCATCATCCGCTCACGGTCAATGTTTTTAAACTCTTTAAACTCCGAAAAACTTTCTACTAAGTTTATACTGTCCATCTGGAATATAATGTGTTGATTAATTGAAACTTATTACAGGCCAGGCCTCCTTGATGTCATCGTAGGCGATGATCATGGTACCGGCAGTGGATTGTTCTTTTATTTTTTTTCGTTTTTTCTCTATGATAAGCTCAATGTTGAGGTTTTTGTCATCTGCGGCGATTATTTTTCCGTGCAAATGGCTACCGTCATTCATCTCAAAACGAATTTCCCTTCCAATATTTTTCACAAATTGACGTATCAACGTTAACGGATGGTCTAATCCGGAGGAGGAAACCCTGAGTTCATAATCTTCTTCATCGCGATTGAGTTTGCTTTCAATATGTCGGCTCACTTCAACACAATGTTCAATGGTTAATGCGGTGTCGGAATCTAAAAAAACGAGAATTAAGTCGTCATTTTTGATGGCAACATCAACTAAAAAACGATCAGTGCCGTCCAGCAATTCGTTTACCCATTCTTTAACTAACTCTTTATCAATCATTTAATAAAATATTTTATAAAGAAAAAGGGGACCTTTGCCCCCTCAGCTCTTATTATCTCCCCGCAAAAACCTTGCAAAGATATAAAAATTTACCAAAAGCGTTGCTGCATTTTGTTGTAATTCTTGCCCAATGATTTTTTAATCAGTGGATTGAGCTACAACCAAAGGCAGTAAACAAAAAAACCTGCTACTAAAACGTATCAGGTTTTAAATGTTGTCCAACCAGGATTCGAACCTAGACAGGCAGAACCAAAATCTGCAGTGCTACCGTTACACCATTGGACAATGTTTCACTTGTTGAAACGGGCTGCAAAAATAGAAAAAGAATTTTAAATCTTGCAAGCCCAAATCATTTTTTTCACAACTATTTTTTACAGTCTCTTAATCAGGCTTTTTCTGGTGTGCTGCCCGTGCAGTTAGATATGAAAATAGTGGCCCGGATTTTTATTTTGATAATTGGCATTTTGAATTTATCTTTGAGGGATTGCTTTTGCACCTAATTTATTAGGTTTGCGATAGCAGATGTCTGAATTTTGATTTGATAAAAACGAGTTACAATGAAGTACCTGAAACCATTTTTGCTGTTTGCAACAGTTTTAATGTTGTCATTTGGCATCATTTTTTTAACAGGAAAAAGGGTAAAAGATGCTGAAAAAGAAGTACATGAGGAACTCGTAAATCAATTAACTACTTTTTTGAGCTCCTTTGATCAGCAGTTTTACATTTCTTCTCTTCAGCCCAATTACGGCAACCGGGTTTATGCCCGTTTTATGAAGCAGTTGGCACAGTATGAAGGCAGCCATATAGGCTCGCGCCTTTTCAGCATCGCCATTCAAAATGGACAGCCTATCATTGTGCTGTCCAGCAACAGCAAGCAAGGTTATATGGTAGGTGATGTGTATCCGCTCTCCAATGAAATTGTTGACAGTGTTTTTTACCATGCTAAACCCATAGTGTTGAAAACCAGAACTGAACAAGGCAAATCTATTTATAAGGCGTTGATTGCCTTGCATGGAAGAGACGATGTTGTCAGTCGCCAAGTAGTTGTAATGGAACACGATGGCGAGTTGATTGATCACCATCTTGATACAATTAAAAACGAAACCATGGTAAATTTTGCGTTGCTTCTCATTTTTGCTATCCTCATCATAGGTATGCTAGTTTGGCGCGGCAATCAGCCATTTAATACAAGAAGCAAGTTTAAACACCTTGAAACATTGGCAGTTTTAGTCATATGTTTATCAACAGTTTACGTTGCAACCGAATCCTACAAATTTCATAAAATAGCTGAGAAAAAGAATGCTTTTCTTAGATATGCTGAATCGTATTCGGTCACCTTGAGGAATGTTTTATGGAATATGCAATCGAATCTCATCAACTTTACTTTTTTTGCCAGCAGCAGCGAATATGTTGATTCCGCAGAGTTTGAAACTATTGCACAACAATTGATGAAAATGAACTCTTTTGAGGCTTTTTATTATTTCGATGATGAGAAACCATTGCAAAACGAAGCTCAAAAGCTGAATGTGGTGCTGCCGGATAGTAGTACTTATCATTTAAAATACAGCGCGTTGGGAGAAATGTTTTCAAAAAATGAGCCAACGCTTCATCGAGACATATATGAAGAAATAGGTCAATTGGTTTTTGAATCGCGAAATGACAATCTGGTTTACAGCACCGATGCAGTTCACATCTATCATTCGGGCGATTCAACAGCTGTTTTTATTTTGGTTGCCTCAGTACCTCGATCATTGCATTTGAATAACACCTCTCATGCTTTTATTGCAACTGTTATCAATCCCAACAATTTGATTACCAATACGTTCAGAAAAATAGAATGGTTGAAAGAAATCATTGCCTTGGGCCTCACTTCCAACCTCCAGGCCGAGAACGAAGAATGGCTGGCAGCTTATCCACCCGAACATTTATCGAAACACAAGGCCCACAACATTGATGAACATTTGAGTGAATATCGTTTCCATCAAACGTATCCCATTTTTATTTGGGGTAAACTGCTTGGCTTGTCGGCCCATTCCATGCCTGCTTTTGATCAAGGTTTTTATAGTCTCAACGCTATCTACGCTATAGGCATTGCAATCAGTTTGTTGATTACTATTTTGGTTTTCATGATCAGGGTACGTTGGACTGTCATGCAATCAAAGGACATACGACAAACAAAAGTCCTCAACCGACGCGTGCGCGATTTAACGTGCATCAAAAACGTCAGCGACCTCATTCAGCAGCGCAATGCCGATGAATCTTTTTACCATAAGGTGATACATGAATTGCATCAAACCCTTGGTACAAGGGAAATTGCTACCATTGTTATTACCATCAACGACCAAAATTACTTTATAAGAAAATGCACAGAAAAATGCCGGCCAATCGTGGTTTTAGATATAGAACTGAAAGGGGAAAAAACGGGGCAGATTGCTGTGCATGGAACTAAAAAAATTAACTTTCAAAAAGAAGACTTAGAGCTATTGCACCAAATCAGATGGATGTTGACTAATTTTCTTGAGCGTGAAATGGTTGCCGAAGCCTTAAAAGACAGCGAAATAAAGTTCCGTTCGCTGGTTGAAAACGCTTTTGATGCCATCTATACTATTGAAGATAAGAAGTTTACATACGCCAATAAAGCTTTTACAGATATGGCGGAATACACCAAAGAGGAGTTAACGGCAGAGGGCTTTGATATGGACGTGATGATGACCGAGGCCAGCCGCGAAATTGTTCAACACCGGCAAGAATGTCGCGAAAAAGGCATTGAAGTTCCCAACAGGTATGAGTTTCAACAAAAAACCAAATATGGAAAAATTATTGAAGTTGAAGCCTCAACAGTTACTGTAACCATGGAAGGCAAAACTGTGATTATTGGTATGCTACGTGATGTTACCGAACGAAAAAAAGCTGAAATGGCCATTCAGCTCAGCGAGAAAAAACTGCAACAACAGAATGAAGAGCTACAAGTTCTGAACGAAGAACTCGCAGAAACCAACGAACACATTAGAACCATCAATGCTGATCTGCTGGTGGCAAAAGACAAAGCAGAAGCCAGCGACAGACTGAAAACAGCTTTTCTTCACAACATTTCGCACGAGCTGCGAACACCCCTCAATGGCATTATCGGCTCAGCCATCCTACTTACCGAACCCGACAATACTTTAGAAGAGAAAAAAAGCATTTTGGACGTGCTAAGCCTAAGTTCCGACCGTTTGGTACGCACCATCACCGGTTACATGGACATTTCGATGCTCAATTCGGGCGAGATGCCTGTTTTTCCCGAAAAGGTGAATGTGCGCCAGCTGATGGGGCCTCTCATCTCTAAATACACCCAAGCCAGCATCAACAAAAAAATAAAATTCAATATGCAATGGGTATCAGACGATACTCAAACATTTTTTACCGACAAAAATCTTTTGGAAAAAATCATTGAGCATCTGCTCGACAATGCCGTTAAATTTACCGAGAAAGGAACTGTAGAGTGCCAAATCACTTTGAACGAAAACTTGCTCGAAATTTCCGTCATTGACACCGGTATAGGGATTGATCTCGCTTTTCAGAAGGATATGTTTAATCTTTTTGTTCAAGAAGACAATACCAACATCAGAAAATACGATGGCAGCGGCCTGGGTCTTGCCATCGTGAAAAATGCCTGCGATCTTATTGGTGCTACCATTCACATTCAATCTGAGAAGCTTGTGGGAACGAGTATCGTTATCCGTATCGAAAACACTAAATTAATTCTTAACAAACAAAATAAAAAAATCGAAAACATGAATTTAAACATTCAAGCTCCACTCATCTTGATTGCCGAAGATGAAGATTCCAACTTCACCGTGCTGAACATCCTTCTTGCCAAACGCATGAACGCACGCATCCTAAGGGCCTTTAACGGGGTTGAAGCTGTTCAAATGTGCCGTGAAAACCCTGAAATAGCCATCGTTTTGATGGACATCAAAATGCCGCTTTTAGATGGCTACGAAGCCACCATTCAAATTAAGGAGTTTCTGCCACAACTTCCCATTATTGCCATTACCGCATTCGGTTTAACCGGCGATGAAAGTAAAGCGTTGGCAGCCGGCTGCGATGATTATATAGCTAAGCCCATACAAACTACTCAGCTCATTGAAAAAGTTAATAAATGGCTGAAACCATAGAAGATTAACAATGACAATATGTTAAAACTAAAAGAATTTTCATTACTTATCTCTAAATATCAGCTGCTTGTACTTGATGATGTTAAGCTAGCCAAGCAGTTCAACAAGCGAAACCTTAACAGGATAAAGTATGCTTCGATTTTTGTGGTACTGCTTTCAGGTTATCATGTGACTACCTTACTTTTTACCGATCAAAACTTTCCGGAAAGCATCAACCAAAGTATTTGGAAATGGGGCATTGTGAGTGCACATTCAGCCTTGTTTGTCATTTTTGGAACCATTGCAGGACTTCTCGTTCACGAAAAAAGCTTTCGCTATTTTCAATCGAGCAGCAAGCAGGTGTTGGAAATCGTGGCATATTTATCTATCTTATTCATTTCCAATGGCATTGGCTTGTTCGATCAGTTGATAACGCCTTCCATTACACCTATTTTTTTGGGTGCCGTGGCCGTGAGTTTGGTTGTTTTAATTCCACCTGTTCAAGCCTTCGCAGCCCTGAGTATTAACTTTTATTTGTTCATTTACTTCAGTCCGCTGTTTCAAAGCAACGCCACCATTCTACTGTCAAATAACCTGAACGTACTTACTGTAATGGTTATTTCGTTTGTTATTACCAATACTTTATGGATTGAGATGGTAATAAGAATCCGTCAAGAACAAACCCTGCGGCAACAGCGTCTGGCTTTGGAGGCCAGCACCCGCGAAGCTGCCAACAAAACCTTAGCACTTGAAGAGGCCAATCAACAAAACAAAAAACTATTTTCCATTATTGCCCATGACTTGCGTGGTCCTTTCAACACCCTTATCGCATCGGCGGAACTGCTTTTAGATAACGAAATTCTCCTCGATGAGAAAGAGGCTCTTGCACTTAAAACCAATTTGTTAAAAACATCGCAATCTACCTTTTTTCTGCTCGAAAACCTGTTGGGATGGTCGCAGATGCAGCAAAACAAGATGGTGCCACAGCCTAAACTGATGTTTCCGGCGCAAGTGTTGGAAGCAGCCATTTTAGATTGTAAGTACATTGCCGAAGCGAAAGGAATAGCCCTCGAAGCCCATATTATGGAGGAGCTACAATGTGTTGCAGACCAATTTCTGCTGCAAACCATTTTCCGAAATTTGCTGATGAACGCCATAAAATTTAGCCATAGAAACAGCATTGTTGCGGTTGAAATGACAAAAAATGTCGAAGACAAAACCATCAGCTTCCATTTTATTGACCAAGGCATTGGCATGACAGGCGAAGTGAAAGCATCGCTTTTTCAAAACATGAGCAGTAAAAACCAGGGTACCCTCGGCGAAACAGGTATGGGTTTGGGCTTGCTTTTATGTAAAGAATTTAGCGAGACAATGCATGGAAATATCAGCATTGAAAGCACTTTAGGCAAAGGCAGCAGATTCACCTTGTCCCTACCGCTGGCCGACCTATAACAACCATATTACAATCATCAACTAAATCTACCCGTTATGAAATGAAAACCAAAACCCTTCACTTGAAATTAATTAAAGTACTGATTACAAGTTAGTTGTTCAAGTTGTTTTTTTGATAAATGCACCTGCATAGGATCAACAGATTTTTAAAATGCTCATCCTACACTTTGAAAAGCTACAAAAGTTTGGGATTTTGTTCCACCAAAACGCCACACAATGCAAGCTAAAATTAAATATCTCCTCCTACTATCAGTATTGTTTTTTCGAACACCAAACTCGTTGGCGGAAAACGATACACTTGTTACCAAAGCATTTCCAACAGATCGCATTTTACTTATAGGTGGCGATCACGATTTCCCTCCCTTTGAGTTTCTCGATGAAAAGGGCCAGCCATCGGGCTTCAATGTAGAGCTTTTTCAAAAAATATCAGAGGTTTTAAATTTCCGCTACAGCATTGAACTTTCACCTTGGGCAGAGATACGTAATAAAGTTGAAAGAGGCCAATTGGATGTGGTGATGGGCCAAATGGTATCAAAGGAGAGAGCTGAAAAAGTTAGTTTTGGACTTCCCCACAGCATGATGTCGTATGGTATCTTCGTTCATAAAAACAGCAACATCAGCGGCGAAGATGATTTAAGAAACAAAAAAATCGTGGTACAACGCAGTGATATGATGCACGATTATTTGTTAAAAAACCAGCTCACTGACGAAATAATTTTAGCAACCAATCCACGTGAAGCCCTCCAATGGATCAATGATGGTAAATATGACGCTGCCTTGGTGAGTAATTTTCAAGGCGCCTATTTCATCAATCAATTGCATTTAAAAAACATTGAAATCCGCCATAGCTTCAGCAACCCCATTCCCTATGCTATTGCGGTAAGCAAAGGCAACGAACAATTGTTGCAGGCCATCAACCTCACCATGTTTCACCTGAAACAAAATGGCGAATACGACCGTCTCTATAACAAATGGTTCGAGGTGTACGAATACAGTACCTTTCTTCACAAGGCATGGCCTTATCTCCTTGCCGGTTTGTTTTTTTTCTTGATTTTAACTGCCTTTATTCTGGTGTTGCGCTGGCGTATTTCAATCATTACCAAATCGTTAAAAGCAAGCGAAGAAAAGTTTAGACTTTTGGTTCAGAACCAAAACGACTTCGTAACAAAAATAGATACTGCCGGAAACATCACTTATGTAAGTCCTTCGTTTTGCAAGTTTTTTAGCACCAATGAAGAACATGTTTATACAACAAATTACCAGGACTGGATCTATGATGAGGACCAAGAAGATGTACAGGAAAAAACAAAAAAATTGTATGAACCTCCCCACCATATCGTTATAGAACATCGGTTAAAGACTCCCGACGGAATAAAATGGATCTCGTGGAGCAACACCGGCATCAGAAATGAAAAAGGCGAGGTTTTCGAAATTATAGGTGTTGGGCGCGACATCACAGCGCAAAAAGAAGCCGAAGAAGCCCTGAAAGCCAGCGACGAAAGACTCATCAACTTATTGGATCAAACCCCACATGTGGCCATGTATGGCTTTAGTAAGGAAGGCAAAATTCAGTATTGGAACCATGCCTCCACTCAATTGTATGGATATACCAAAGCGGAGGCCATCGGCAAAAGTATTTTTGATCTGATGATTCCCGAAAGCGAAATTGAAAAAAGCCGTCTATTTTTTGAAAAAGCCATTGATGATGCCGCATCAGAACGGCCTCAAGAGTTGTTGCTCAAAAGCAAATCGGGAACATTGGTTCCGGTGCTGAGCCAGCTAACCGTAACCACTATTCCCGGCAAGAAAAAAGAGCTTTTTTGTATTGACATTGACCTAAGTCAACAAAAAGACGACCGACTGCTTATCCGCAAAACCAACGCCCAACTGAAAGCCATCTTTGAAAACGGCTTCAACCTTTTCGCATTTTGCGATGTCGAGGGCAAGGTGCTGCTATACAACCAAAAAGCATTGGCTTTATGCAAAGAATTGTTTGGAGAAGACATCTTACCCGAAAATGTGATGGATCACGCCGACACATTTTACCAAGGAGAACCTCTGATGAATAAATTCAGGAGCGCATTAAAAGGCCAATCGGTGTATGAAGAAGTGATGGTAAAAAGCGTTACAGGAAAAAATTACTGGATCAATTTGCACCTTTCCCCCACTTTCGATCAAAACGGTGAGGTGGAAGGCGCTGTGATTATCGGCAGCGACATCACCAACCAGCACAATGCCAAAATGGTTCAAAAAATGCTTTTCAACATCACCAACGCGGTGAGCCTCACCAACGATTTAACTCCTTTGGTTGAAACCATCAAAAAAGAACTGTCGCAACTGATTGACACTGCCAATATGTTTATTGCTTTTTACGACGAAGCCAAACAGTCGTTGAGTGCTTTTAATGATGAAGACAGCAAAGAAAACATCCCCTTTTGGAAAGCCGAAGGCTCACTAACAGGCATTGTGGTGCAACAAAAAACATCACTTCTGCTCAACAACAAACAGATTGAAGCCCTTGAAGCCTCAGGAAAAATCAAAAGATTGGGAGTGCCGGCCAAAATTTGGTTGGGTGTACCGCTCATAGCCAACGAAAAAATTATTGGTGCCATTGTGGTGCAAAGTTTTGACAACGAAAACGCTTACGACTTAGCCACCGTTGAGCTGATGGAGTTTGTGAGCGGACAAATAAGCTCAGTGATCCAGCGGCAAAGAAGCCTCATCCACCTTTTGGAGGCTAAAAAACAAGCCGAAGAAAGCAATCGTCTGAAAACCTCTTTCCTCAACAACCTTTCGCACGAGGTACGCACTCCTCTTAACTGCATTGTAGGCTTGACCGACATGATGGTAACAAATGGATTCGAGCCCGAAGAAACGAAAAATTTCAGTCAGCTTATTGCGCAAAACAGCCAGCAACTCACCAACATCATCAACGATACGGTGAATATGGCCAAAATTCAAGCGCAGCAAGAGCGCTTGTACCTGTCAAAATTTAACCTCTCTGCGGAAATTCTACTTTTAGAAAAAAAATTCGCCCTTCGCGCCCAAGAAAAAAAGTTGCAGTTTACTTTTATGAGCAACTTTGTGGAGGCTGATTTTGTAGTCAATGCCGACAAGCACAAACTGTTAGATATTCTTGAAAAACTATTGGACAACGCATTCAAGTTCACCGAAAATGGAGGCGTTGATTTTAAGGTACATGCCGTACATCAGTCGCTGCAAATGAGTGTAAAAGACAGTGGCATTGGCATTGAGCCCGAGCAAATGGAGTATATTTTCGAGCCTTTTCGCAAAATCGAAACCAACCAACGACGTGTTTTTCGCGGCAACGGTTTGGGACTGGCCATTGTGAAAGCCTACACCGATTTGATGAATGGGAGCATTCGCGTGGAGTCAAAACATGAAAAAGGCACTGAAGTTAAAGTGACCCTACCACTGCAAAAAGAAGAAAATGAGGCGGTTAAACATCAAAGTCAAAAAGCAGACACTTTACTTTTCAGTCCGACCATTTTGATTGCCGAAGACGAAAATGACAACAAAACTTTTTTAGAAACAATTTTTAAAAATACTGACGTGAAGCTTTTGGTGGCAAAAAACGGCCAAGAGGTGATGGATTATTTTAACAAAAAAACACCCATTCATTTGTTGTTGTTAGACATTAAAATGCCCATTTTAGACGGCTTAGAGGTTACTGAAATGCTCCGCTCAAAGGGTTTTAACACTCCGATAGTAGCAATTACAGCGCTTACCAACGACGGAATGGAACAAAAAGCTATCGCTCTCGGCTGCAACGATTACCTTGCCAAACCCTTTACCAAGTCGCAGCTTCTCGAAAAAATAGAAAAATACCTTCCCGTCAATCCAAACACCTCAAAAAAGGATCAGCGATGAAAAAGCCAAAAACAGCGACAGCCGCCCAAAAGCGGTTTATCGAAGAAAAAAATCAACGCGATGAAAAGAAATCTGTTTATCTGCTGAGTGCCATCATGGGAACAACAGTTTTAGTTGTGTTCATTATCAACATTTTGAATGAATATTATCTCATTTCCCTACTTTCATTCAGCTATGTCATTATTTCCATTTTTTCGCTTGTCATTTTCAAAAAAACACACAACTACAAGGTTTGGACGCATTTGTTTCTTGCCTTTGCATTTATTACCGCAATTTTCCTTTTCTACTCTGGTGAAACCAAAGGAGCAGGTGTTTAATGGGCCTTTGTATTTCCAATGTTGGCCTTTCACTTCAAAAAAATAAAAGTAGCCTTGCCATATTCGTTGGCATTATTCTTAGCTTTATTGGCTCTTTTCTTGTTCGACATTCGAGTAACCCACGACAGTGATCACTCCCACTCGCCGGTTTTTATGTTTGTTTATTTTTTGATTTTGCTATCGCTAATCTTTTTCGAATATGCTTCGGGTAAACAAAAATCCCAAAACGAAAAGGTACTTCAAGAAAGCAAGGACCGTTTTTATAGCCTTTTCGATCAACTTTCAATAGGTGTGGCGCTCATCAACACCGATATGCAGCTACTCGAAGCCAACCAGCGGCTTCGCAAGTGGTTTCCACAAATCCAAGACCCAATAAAAGCACCTGTTTCGCATCACTGGGAAGTGAGGATAATGGCACTCTGTGAGCTGAATGTCAAGCCGGTCTAACGATGAAGGATGGTTTGGTGCATACTGTTGAGGTAGAAAAAATTCTTGGTGGCAAAAAAAGCACTGCCCGCCTTACTGCCCATCCATTTTTTGATGCGGAAGGTAAAATCACCAGCGTGATTGAAACCATTGAAGATGTTTCTGATCATGTTTTAACCAAACAAGCCCTGCATACAGCCGATCAATTTTCAATCAGGCCCTCGATATGTTTTGCATTATTGGATTCGATGGCCATTTTAAAGCCTTGAACCCGGCTTGGGAAAAAGATCTGGAATGGACAAGCATAGCCTTGACAGGACAACCTTTCGCGAGTATTGTTTATGCTGATGATCAGAAAATGACAACCGATTTTTTAACCCAAATCAGCAAATCGGACAGTGCACTCACTTGTGAATTTCGCGTTGTCAGCAAGTTAGGTAGCATGAAATGGGTAAGCATGAAATGTATTCCCGATCAAAAAGACAGCTCAATTTTTGCAGTGGCGCGCGACATTACTATCGAAAAAAAGAACAGTGCCAAAAGACTTGAAAGCGAACAAAAGTTGAATAGCCTGATCGCCAACCTGCCGGGCTTTGTTTATCATTGCTCGGTGGATGACAATTGGGATATCTTTTTTATGAGCGAAGGTTGTCATTTACTTACCGGACACCCACCTCAAGATTTTCTCAACTCTACAAATTCCTTTGGCAAGATCATTCATCCCGATGACGGGGAAAAAGTTTGGAAGCAATGGCAGAGCAGTATTGCTGATCAAAAACCGTTTGAATGTGACTACCGCATCATTCATGCTGATGGAAGTCTCCGCTGGATGTGGGAAAAAGGTCATGTGAAATACGATAAAGAAAACATCTTGATAGTTTTATTACCGACATTACCGCATCGAAAAATGCCCAAAAAGCACAGCGCGAAAGCGAAGAAAAGTTTAAAACGCTTATGAATACTGCCGCTGCCGGCATTTATATGTATCGCAACGATCATTTTATCTTGGTGAACCCTGCCGTGGAAGCCATTACCGGTTACACCAAACATGAATTGGCCAACAAAACATTGCAACAACTTATCCACCCCGATTCCCTTGAAAAGGTCACAACCATCTCTGCCGAACGTTTCAAAGGCAAAAAACCAATCAAAAGATATGACATAAAGATGATAAAAGCTGACGGATCAGCTATTTGGATTGATCATTCAGCTGAGTTGGTAATGGTTGAAGATCAGCCCACCGTGATTGGAACATTTTTCGACATCACCCAACAGAAAAACATTACCGAAGCCCTCAAAATTAGCGAGGAGCGCGAGCGATTGATCAACAGCAACATTTATGATGTGATTTGGGTGGTGAATACCAAAACCATGTCGTTCACTTACATCAGTATATCATTTGCGTGGATATACTACCGAAGAGGCTATGGAACAATCACTTGAAGAAAGTCTTACGCCCGAATCGGCCAAAATCATTGAAGCAAACAGTACTGAAGCATATAACAATTTTATTGTTGATCACGACCGCAACAGGTCGCATCGAGTTGTAACCATTCAACAGCGCTGCAAAGACGGTAGCCTTGTCCACGTGGAGGTTTCAACGCATTTGCAGTTGAATTAAAAGGGCGAAGTGGAAATTGTTGGGGTAAGTCGCAATGTGAATGAACGGAAAAAGATGGAGGATGCCCTCCAACTGAACGCTGCTTTCCAAGAAACCATTGCCGACATCTCAAAAAAACTCATCAACTTTGACAAAACCGAGAATGATGAAGTGCTCTTTCACGCACTTGAACAATGTGGCAACTTTTTAAAGGCCGACCGCTGTACTATTTTCAAACTGAGCGATGATGCCAACACCTTGACTGCCACACACGAATGGTGCCGTGAAAATATTGAATCGTTTGGCGAAAACAACAGTGTTATTTCTTTGGACAAGTTCCATTCGCTAAAAAAAATCATACAATCTCAGGCTCATTTTTATGTGGAAGACATCCAGAGGATCTCCGAAAATTCAAGAAATGAAAGAGAGATGTTCGCTATGCGAAAAACCAAAACACTTTTAGTAATCCCTTTGATGAAAACCGACACGGTTTTTAGTTACTTCTGTTTTGAATCGGTAACAAAAAGAGTGGCCATCAACGATACGCTTTTGGGCTACCTTCAAGTGTTGGCCAATATTTTTGCCGATGCCAACATGAAAATTGAACTCGACAGTTTGCTCCGCCAAAACACCCTTCAACTAGCCGAGTCCAACATACCAAAAATCGTTTGTTCTCAATCATCGCGCATGATTTACGCAGTCCATTTACTTCATTCATAGGCCTTTCGGAACTGATGGCCGAAGAAGGAATTATTGATTCGATGGACGATATGCGCAAACATGCCATGCGATTGCATACTTTGGCACCGTCAACTTATGATCTGCTGGACAACCTACTGCAATGGTCGCGGTTGCAAAGTGGCAGTTTACAACCCAACATACAAAATCAAAATGTGTCGCGGTTTTTCGAAAGGGTTATAAGTTCGCTGATTCCCCTATTTGAACAAAAGTTTCTAAAGCTTAACAACTTAACTAATAATTAGTTAACAGGATTTTTTGATTCAAAAATGTTAGAAATTGTCATCCTAAACCTTTTAAGTAACGCGGCTAAGTTTACTCATCCGGGAGGTAAAATCATCATTTCAGGGCGAAAAGACTATCACAACCAATTGATCCTTACTGTAGAAGATACAGGAAGTGGCATCCCTCAGCAAACCCTTGCCGAGTTGTTTACTTTTAGCAACACCAAAGGGCGGATTGGCTTACACGGCGAGCGTTCATCAGGCTTAGGATTGATGTTGTGCAAAGAATTTGTTGAAAAACATAACGGAAGTATCACGGTGGATAGCGTCGAAAACAAAGGCTCAACCTTCACAATAGTGCTGCCACAAAATGAAATCGGTTCACAAACCCGACATTAAAATGAAGTTATTTGTTTCAATACCAGTAAATTACTTTGCACTTAAAAAAAACATCAACTAAAAACCAGTTTTTACATTTGTGATTTTTTTGAATAGAGAAGAGCGATAGAATAAAAAAAACCGGCAAACCGGCCATTCAAAAGGTTTTAAACTATTTTTGCCATTATCCAAACGATAATGCTGCTGCCATGATAATGATGTTAAAACCAAATATTCTTGCTTTGTCGCTGCTTTTACCGGTGTTGGTATCAGTATTTCTTGCCGTCAACGCTTGGCGACCACGCTATGCCCCAAGGGGGAAAACTTTTGGATTGCTCATGTTCGCTCTGGCCATTTGGTCGGCGGCCTATGGTTTAGAACTGGCAAGCACCGACTTCAACAGCATGATTTTCTGGCTTAAAATAGAATATATCGGCATTCCCTATATCTCCGCGCTGATGGTATTGGTCATCCTTCAATTTGTCGGTATCAACTTTAGCATCAGCAAAAAACAAACCCTCCTCTTGTTCGTTGTGCCCTTCATCACCATGCTTCTTAGCCTCACTTTTACAGCCCATACCTTTTATTATAAGGAAGTAAGCTTTGATGATTCAGGCAGTTTTCCACTTTTAAAACTCACTCCCGGAATATGGTATTATGTGCATGTGATTTACTCCTATATCCTTGTGATATACGCTATTACCTTAATGGCAAAGAAATTGTACTTTCAAAAGTCGCTTTTCCGTAACCAACTCATCTTCATGCTCATAGCAGTTCTAATTCCCTTCATAACATTCACCTTTTATTTCGCCGGATGGATGCCTGTAAAAAACCTCGACCCCACACCTTTCGCTTTCGCCCTCTCAGGACTGGCCATGTCGGTAAATATATTTAAGTTTCGAATGCTTGATTTGATGCCCATCGCACGCGAGCATATTTTTAGGAGCATGAATGATGGTCTGGTCGTACTCGACAACAAAGGGCGATTTGTGGAATGTAATCCCATGGCATTAAAGATATTTAATCGCAAAGAAACTCCCGTTGGCATGCGTGCCATTGACTTGTGGCCTGATCACCCAAATATATCGGATATCATTAATGATCAAGAGGTTAGAACCATTGAAATCAACACATTTAGCAACGATTCAACCCATTATTATTTGGTTTCAAGCTCTATAATTTACAACCATAAAAACGAAACTGTCGGCAAACTCATTATCATGCACGACATCACCCAGCGGCATAACCTGCAAGAAACCATCAGAAAAAGTGAAGAAAAGTTGAGGCTGATGAATGCAGAAAAAGACAAACTATTTTCAATAATTGCGCACGATCTGAAAGGTCCACTGGGTTCCTTTTCGGGCCTTACGGAACTCTTCATCACCGACGATGACATCACTCCTGATGAAATGAAAGAAATTGCTTCCAAAATGAACCAATCGGCCCAATCACTTAATACGTTATTAGACAATTTGTTACAATGGTCTCGGATGCAGCGCGATGATATGTCTATCCATCAACGCTTCATCAAAGTTCATCCATTGGTGGATAAGGTGTTAGAAATCTCAAAAGAACCTATTGCTAAAAAAGAACTCTTCGTTAGAAATATGGTAAATATTGATATACAAGTATTTGCCGACGAAAACATGCTGGACTCGGTGTTTAGAAATCTTATTTCCAACGCTATTAAATTCACCCCAAAAGGAGGCAATATTGTGGTCACAGCCAAACAAACAGCAACGGAAGTATTGATCTCTATTCGTGATACCGGCATCGGAATGCCCAAGAAAATGATTGAACACTTATACAGTTTTGAGCACAAAAACGGACGACCCGGCACCGAAGGCGAACCCAGCACAGGTTTGGGCCTTGTTTTATGCAAAGATTTTATTGAAAGAAACGACGGACAACTTTTTGTCGAAAGCGAAGAAGGCAAAGGAACAGTGTTCAGTTTTAGCCTGCCTATTACAAAACCAGAAAACGTCTCCTTTTGACAGTACGAAATTGTAATTCGTTGACTGATAGTTTTTTACTAAACTTTAATTAGGGCAATCTGCCACGAGGTTGCCAATACTTTAGATCAGATCTTTTGAGATTTCGGAATATCAATCAATTTTTTTTGGGTATGACGACATGGTTACAAACTACGCCTTGCTTTAATTCGGTAACACAATTTTTTTTTTAAAATAAACTTGCTTTTTCTTTATTAAATGTATTATCTTTGTACTATACTTGTTGTATAATACATATGGTTTAACTATGAATAAGGATAAAGAATTAGCAGCTTTACTAACCGCTTGGGAAGAAACCTATAAGAAAGGTCAGTTGACTTTATGGATATTTTTGTCGCTGAAAGACGGCAAAAAGTATGTGGAAGAAATCAAATATTTTGTGGAGGAAGAGTCGCAACAGACCATGCTATGCGAAAGCCAAAGCCTCTATCGAAACTTAAGAAAATTTCAGCATCTCGGAGTTGTAAACTTCGAGGCCGGGGAAGGTAATAAAGGTCCTGAGCGGAAATATTATTATTTAACAGAATTAGGACTAATTTTACTTGATAATTTTATTGAAAGAAATATCAATTTATTTTTCAACGAACGCATCAAAAATTTAATTCAAAAGGAGAATGTATTATGAAATCATTAACAAAAAACCTAATATTTTTTGCTGCTTTATTTCTATTCGGCGCAATTTTTTTTCGTCTTGGCTTGAGTCATTTTCTTGAAAATCGCAATTATTCAATTGTTTGGCTCATAGCAATTTTTTATTTTATTTATAACTTTGTAATGGGTTGGATATTCGGAAAAAGAGACCATGAATCGCTGCCCTTGTTTGATATTGGATTTCGGTTTCACTTTGTTAGTTATCTGATATTTAATATGGTATCATTATCTTGGTTTTTACTCGAATTGAATTCGCAATACGAAAATATTGGCGTTGTTTACACTACGGCAATCGTTTGGGGTTTCTTTGTAGGGGGGCATTATATTTTGTATTTGATTGCCCAAAAACATGCTATTAACGGCATCAACAAAGAAGAAATATTTGATTAAATGATTTATTTGGCAAATGCAAAAGTTCCGTATTATTTAGTTTCATCGTCACAAACGCAAAGCAAATCATAAATAAATATTGTCCAAATCAAAATATTACTATTAAGTGAGGAGGGCTTAATTACAAACTAGGTCGAATCTCAAAAACATATAAATTTTTAAAGCACTTTAAGCAGTTCCACCAACAACTCCCGAAGCTTTTCACCACCTTTTTCGGCATGATGCAAAATGGAAGCAATAGAAGCAGGCAGCAGGTTATCGGGGTCGCAGAGATCGGTAACAACCGAAATGGCAGCCACGGGCAGCTGCATGTGGTGGGCTACAATCACCTCGGGAACTGTTGACATTCCAACCACATCGGCGCCGGCCATCCGCAAAAAACGGTATTCAGCACGCGTTTCCAAGCTCGGCCCGATCCAAGCTGCATACACGCCTTCGTGCAAAACAATTCCCAATCGTGATGCTACTTTTTTAGCTAAATCATTCATGTTCAAATCATAAGGGTGGCTCATATCAGGAAAGCGTGGCCCCAAGGCATCCATATTTTTTCCAACGAGGGGATTCGAAGGTAAAAAGTTGATGTGATCGTCAATCAACATCAAATCACCGGCATTGTAGGCGCTGTTTAGCGCTCTGCAGGCATTGGAAATCAGCAGTCTCTGAACACCTAACACCTTCATCACCCGCACCGGAAAAGTAATCTCGTCCATGCTGTAACCCTCATAAAAATGAAAACGTCCTTGCATGGCCACCACCTCCTTTCCGGCAAGCTGACCAAAAAGCAAGCTGCCTTTATGGGTTTCCACCGTTGAAGTTACAAAATGCGGGATGGAAGCATACGGAATCTCGTGGTTCACTTCCATAAAATCTACTACATTACCAAGTCCGGTGCCTAAAACAATACCGATTTCAGGGCAAACGGAATGTTGTTGCTGAATATTTTCAACTGCTTTAATGATAGATTGATAATCCATTTTCATTCAATTTTTTATCTTGATGCAAGGTAGAGAATATTGCAATATGTGATCAAATAAAAACTGAAGATCTAAAAGTGCATCCTGTCAATATTTCCCTTTTCAAAATATTTCGACTGCCACTTTGACATACAACACCTTAGCTTTGTTGACGTCAATCTTACAAAATTATTGTAAACACCTTATATTCAATATTTTAATTTAAATTAACGATGGAGTATTATCTTTGGAGTGGAATTTGAAAGAGGGTTAGAAAAACGAAACTATGAACCTCAATCAATTCACACATAAATCGCAGGAAGCGATACAAAAAGCCAAGGGAATAGCATTGTCCTCCGGTCAACAAGCAGTTGAAAATTTGCATCTGCTCAAAGCCTTGTTGGTTTCTGATGAACATATTGTTACACAGATACTTAAAAAGTTAGAAGTGGATACTGCCATGTTGCAAAGGGTTTTGGACAGCAGCCTCGCTTCCTTGCCTAAAGTGAGCGATAAGGAAACTTATTTTTCAAATGAAACCCTCCAGACGCTGCAAAAAGCACAAACCATCAGCCAGTCGAATGGTGATGAGTATGTGGCTATTGACCATCTTTTGTTGGCTATTTTCGAATATCCATCCACAAGTTCTCGCTTGTTAAAAGACAATCACGTTACCCAAAAAGGACTTACCGAAGCCATCAAACAAATGCGTAAAGGCGCACAAATTGACTCTGCAAGTTCGGAACAACGCTTCGATGCTCTAAACCGTTACGCGCGCAACCTCAACAAGTTAGCTGAAAGCAGCAAACTCGATCCGGTGATTGGTCGTGATGATGAAATCAGAAGAGTGCTTCAGATTTTGTCGCGCCGAACAAAAAACAATCCCATCCTCATTGGCGAACCCGGTGTTGGAAAAACGGCTATTGCAGAGGGTATTGCTCACAGGATCATCAATAGTGATGTGCCGGAAAACCTCAAAGACAAACAGTTGTTTTCTCTCGACATGGGCGCACTCATCGCCGGAGCCATGTACAAAGGCGAATTTGAAGAAAGACTCAAAAGCGTGGTCAACGAAGTGATTCATAGCGATGGCGAAGTCATGCTTTTTATTGATGAAATCCATACTTTGGTGGGTGCCGGCAAAGGTGAAGGAGCCATGGATGCGGCCAATATTCTAAAACCTGCGTTGGCACGCGGCGAGCTGAGGGCCATTGGAGCTACCACATTAAATGAATACCAAAAATATTTCGAGAAAGACAAAGCCTTAGAGAGACGGTTTCAAATTGTCATGGTCAACGAGCCCAATACCGCCGATGCCATCTCCATTTTACGTGGACTCAAAGAGCGGTATGAAACACACCACAAGGTGCGCATCCTCGATGAGGCCATTATTGCTGCCGTTGAGCTGTCGCAAAGATATATCTCCGAACGTTTTCTTCCCGACAAAGCCATTGACTTGATTGACGAAGCTGCTGCTCGACTTCGATTGGAAATCAATTCATTGCCTGAGGATCTTGAAAAAATTGAACGACGGATTCGTCAACTTGAAATTGAACGCGAAGCCATTAAGCGCGAAAACGATAAGCCGAAGCTGAACCTCATTTCCAAAGAAATTGCCGACCTCACCGAAGAACGCAACCAAGTGAGGGCACGTTGGCAAGCCGAAAAAACTTTGGTGGAAGAGATTCAGCAACACAAAAAACAAGTTGAAAATTATAAAGCCGAAGCCGAAAAGGCAGAGCGTGAAGGCGACTTTGGCCGGGTGGCCGAGTTGCGTTACGGCCTAATTAAAGAGGCAGAAAACGCCATTGCCGCAGCCAAACAAAAACTCAGCGCGCTTCAAGGCGATCATCCGATGATCAACGAAGAAGTAGGAAATGAAGAAATTGCAGAAGTAGTCGCCCGCTGGACCGGTATTCCGGTGAGCAAAATGCTGCTCAGCGAGCGCGAAAAACTCCTACATCTCGAAGAGCATCTACATCAAAGAGTGGTCAGTCAGGATGAAGCCATCACAATGGTTGCTGATGCGATCCGCCGCAGTCGGGCAGGATTGCAAGATGCAAAAAGGCCGATTGGGTCGTTTATTTTTCTTGGAACAACAGGTGTGGGAAAAACTGAGCTTGCCAAGGCGCTGGCTGAATTTCTTTTCGACAATGAAGAGGCCCTCGTCCGCATTGATATGTCGGAATATCAGGAAAGACATGCGGTATCGCGATTGATTGGCGCTCCTCCCGGATATGTGGGCTACGATGAAAGCGGGCAGCTGACTGAGGCGGTGAGGCGAAAACCTTATTCAGTGATTTTGTTAGACGAAATTGAAAAAGCACATCCCGATGTGTTTAACATCCTACTGCAATTGCTTGACGATGGGAGGCTTACCGATAACAAAGGAAGAACCGTTGACTTTAAACATACCATCATCGTGATGACTTCTAATATTGGTTCTGATATTATTCAAAATCAATGGAATTTGCACAAAGGCTTAGACACAGAAGAATTATTTGATAAAACAAGCCAACTTGTTTTTGAAGCCCTTAAAGCCTATTTGCGGCCCGAGTTTCTCAATAGAATTGATGATATTGTAATGTTTAAACCCTTATCTAAAAACGAGATACGCGAAGTCGTCACCATGCAAATCAATGAAATAAAGGCCATCCTCGAAAAGAGCGGATTTGATATTCATTTGACCGATAACGCCATTGATTTTCTTGCTCAAGCCGGCTATGACCCTCAATATGGTGCTCGTCCGGTAAAACGTGTTATTAAAAAGATGTTATTGAATGAATTATCGAAGCTGATTTTGGCCGGAACATTGAACAAAGAAGCCCAAATCACTGTGGATGCAAATGATAAAGGATTGTCTTTCAGCAACCTATAAGTCTTCACTTTCTATTATAGGCAAAAGCTATACATTGAACCGAATGTGCAGAATATCGCCATCGCCAATGATATAGCTTTTGCCTTCAACCTTAAATTTGCCGGCATCTTTTACAGCTTGTTCGGTTTTGTAATGGATGAAATCGTCGTATTTCATTACCTCAGCCCGAATGAAACCACGTTCTAAGTCGCTGTGAATTACGCCGGCAGCCTGTGGAGCTGTCATCCCTTTTTTAATGGTCCAAGCCCTCACCTCTTTTGGTCCGGCGGTGAAAAACGATTGTAAGTTCAATAATTTATAGGCAGCCAGGATAAGTTTATTCACACCGGGTTCACTCAAGCCAGCATCTGAAAGAAAAACCTCACGATCTTCGAGATCTTCCAGCTCTGCAATTTCAGCCTCTAACTTTCCGGCAATGATAATTACCTCGGTGTTCACACCTTCCAATGCTTTTTGCACTGCTTTGGTGTAAGCATTGCCAGTGATGGCCGAAGCGTCATCCACATTACAAACATAAATCACAGGCTTTGCTGTCAACAGTTGAAGCTCTTGAATGTATTTTTTGTCGTCTTCGTCCACCGGTGCGGTGCGTGCATTGCCAAAATTTTCCAGATGGTCTTCATATACCTTAAGAATCTCCAATGCCTTTTTGGCATCTTTTTCACCGAGTTTCAAAAGCTTTTCTGTGCGTTGTATTTTACGCATCACCAGATCGAGATCGCGCACTTGGAGTTCAAGATCAACAATTTCCATATCGCGCACCGGGTCAACCGAACCTTCGATATGCGGCAATGTCGGATCGTCAAAACAACGCAATACATGCACTAAAGCATCCATTTGTTGAATGTCGGCCAAAAATTTATTTCCAACGCCCTCGCCCTTGCTGGCTCCTTTGGCCAAGCCGGGAACGTCAACAATCTCAACCGTTGCAGGAATAACTTTTACCGAACGTATCAGTTTATCAATTTCGAGTAAGCGTTGATCGGGAACCTCAACCATTCCGATATTTGATTTTGTTGCACTGAAAGCGAAGCTCGAAGCCTCGGCTTTGGTGTTCGACATGCAGTTGAAGATGGTTGTTTTACCGGTATTAGTGATCCCGATGATGCCACAGTTTAAGGCCATAATAAGGTATTTTTTTATCCATTTAGGGCGGCAAAGTTAACGATTCTCAACCCATTAAAAATATTGCTGTTGTAATTTTTTGTTACCAGGTTTTTTAATTAATTTTGCAGCCTCATTTTTAAGACCTTCCGGAATTGGCTACCTCATAGTAATCAACGTCTTAAGTGAGTTATGTTAAACCACCCTGTTTGAAGCAGTACGGACAAAGAACAGGTACAAACATTTTTTTCAATGACAGAAAACGAAAACCCCATCAACGAAGTGCCTCAGAATGAGGAAACTCCCAAAGTAGAAGCTACTGTTGATGAAACCCCTGCTGCTGTTGCAGAGGAAGTTAAAGAAAAAGCACCGGCTGTTGAAGAAGCCCCTGCCGCTATTGAAGCTCCCGTGGCTGAAAAGCCTGCGAAGGTGCGTCCACAACCCCAAATTCCTGGTGAGTTCGACTGGGATGCCGTGGATAAAAAACGCGAAAAATACTCTGCCTCAGAGCGTACAAAGCTTGAAGGATTGTATGACAAAACCCTCAGCTCCATTGGCGACCACGAGGTAATTGACGGAATCGTTGTAGGAAAAAACAGCCGTGAGGTGATTGTAAACATTGGATTCAAATCCGATGGTGTAATCCCTGTTTCAGAATTTCGTTACACCCCTAACCTCAAAATTGGCGACAAGGTAGAGGTTTATGTAGAAAATCAAGAAGGTGCCAGCGGACAGCTTGAGCTTTCGCACAAAAAAGCCCGCATCCTTCGTTCATGGGATCGCGTAAACGATGCCTTCGAGAAACAAGAAGTGATCAACGGTTACGTGAAATGTCGCACCAAAGGCGGTTTGATCGTGGATGTGTTTGGCATTGAAGCCTTCCTTCCCGGTTCACAAATTGACGTTAAACCCATCCGTGACTACGATATCTACGTAGATAAAACGATGGAATTTAAGGTTGTTAAAATCAATCAAGAGTACAAAAACGTTGTTGTTTCGCACAAAGCCCTCATTGAAGACGAACTCGAACAACAAAAAACTGAAATCATCAGCAAGCTCGAAAAAGGTCAGGTTCTTGAAGGAACTGTTAAAAACATCACCTCCTATGGTGTGTTTATTGACCTTGGTGGTGTTGACGGTTTGGTGCATATCACCGACCTCTCATGGGGACGCATCAACCATCCCGAAGAGATTGTTGAGCTCGACCAAAAAATCAAAGTTGTTATTCTCGACTTTGATGACAGTAAAAAACGTATCGCTCTCGGCTTGAAACAATTGACTCCTCATCCATGGGATGCATTGGACGAAACAATGAAAGTTGGCGACACAGTGAAGGGTAAAGTAGTGGTGATTGCCGACTATGGTGCTTTCATTGAAATTGCTGCCGGCGTTGAAGGATTGATTCACGTGAGCGAGATGTCATGGTCGCAACATTTGCGCACTGCTCAGGACTTCCTGAAAGTGGGTGACGAAGTTGAGGCAGTAGTGCTGACCCTCGATCGCGACGAGCGCAAAATGTCGTTGGGCATGAAACAACTCATCCCCGATCCATGGGAAAACATTAAAGGACGTTATCCTGTAAATTCACGCCACACTGCCACCGTTCGCAACTTTACCAACTTCGGTATTTTTGTTGAAATGGAAGAAGGCGTTGATGGATTGATCCACATCTCCGACCTCTCATGGTCGAAAAAAATCAAACACCCTGCTGAGTTTACCAAAGTTGGTGAAACCATCGAGGTGATTGTTTTGGACGTGGATGAAGAAAACCGCCGTCTCAGCCTTGGTCACAAACAGTTGGAAGAAAATCCTTGGGATGTTTTTGAAAGTATCTTCACCGTAGGCAGCGTGCATCAAGGCACCATCATCGGTACTTCCGACAAAGGCATGATCGTTTCATTGCCTTATGGCGTTGAAGGTTTTGCTCCTAACCGTCACCTGAAAAAAGAAGACGGCAGCCAAGCTAAAAACGATGAAACCATTGATTTTAAGGTGATCGAGTTCTCGAAAGAGAATAAAAAGATCATTCTTTCACACTCACGTATCCATGAAGATTTGGCTTTTGTTGCCCGCACTGCAGAGTCGGAAGGCAAAAATGCCGATCAAAAGAACACCAAACGTGCTGTTAAAATCATTAACGAAAACCTTGAGCGTACTACCTTAGGCGATCTCGATGTTTTGGCTGGATTGAAAGAGGACCTCGAAAAAGAAGAGGAAAAATCAAAGAAAAAGTAAGCTTTTGATTTGAAGCATAATAGGAAGAGGCTGGAACTTAATGTTTCAGCCTCTCTTTTTTATCCCAAAACCCTGACAAGGTTTAGGGATGTAGTCCGACAAAATGCAATGCAGCTTTAACCCCATCGGCGGCACTTGAGATGATACCTCCGGCATAGCCGCTACCTTCGCCGATCACATAAAGGTTTTCAAAGCCAGTGCAGCGACCGCCTTCTTCGCGCAACACCTGAATAGGCGCAGAAGTCTTACTTTCCAATCCCAATAAGTTACCTGTACTGAAATTCAACATTTTACGATTGAAATCGAGCAAGCCGGCTCTCATGGCCGAAACTACCGTTGCAGGCAAAAGCTCCCATAGCGGCATGACTTCCAAACCGAGTGGATAGCTGGATTCAATTTTTTGGGAGCGTAGTTTTTGATCTACAAAATCGCGGATGCTGCAAGCCGGAGCGGCGTATTTTTTAGTCAGGCTAAAAAAGTTTTTCTCCAACTGCTCCACTAAATCAAGGGCTTGAAGCGGCTCTACTTTTTTTCCGGCCAGGGCATCGGGATGAATCCCTGCAACGCAAGCTGCATTGGCAAAATTCCCATCACGATGGTAATAGCTCATCCCGTTCACGATATTGGTTTCGGCAAACGCGGTGGCCGGCACCACCATTCCACCGGGACACATGCAAAATGAATACACCTGATGTTGGCCATCGCCGGCAGAGGTAAGACGGTATTCGGCAGCCTTCACCCCATGCAGCCGAGGCTTTCCCCATTGCGCAATGTTTACCACATCTTGAAGATGCTCCATCCGACTTCCCAGAGCAAAATTTTTGGTCCTGAACAGAACTCCATTTTTCATCAACATGCGATAGGTATCGTAAGCTGAATGTCCGCTGGCAATGAAAACTGCCTTGGGGCAAAATGATTGCTTATCTGTAACTATCTCATTTACTGTTCCATTTTTTACTTTTAAATCCAACAATGTGGTTTCAAAAAGCATAGTTCCGCCTTTGCGTAGGAATTCAATTCGGAGGTTTTTGACTATTTTTTTCAAGTTGTCCGTTCCCAAATGCGGATGGGTAAGAAATTCTATTTCACGGGGTGCGCCGGCAGCAATATAAGACGAAAGGATAAATTGCCGCTCTTTGGAGATGTGTTTTGAGCGCGAAGTGAGTTTCCCATCACTAAAAGTGCCGGCTCCGCCCTCGCCAAAAGCGTAATTCCCGAGCGGATTGAATTGACCATCTTGTTCAAATTGAGCAATGGCGTTGCTGCGCTTTTCTACCTCGGTGCCACGGTCGAGCATCACCACATGGAAGCCGGCCTTTTGCAACACCAATGCGCAAAAAAACCGACAGGACCATTGCCCACCACCAAAACTTCTTGCTCGCGACCGACCGAAGGGATATGCAGCTGTTCGCGAAGAGGACTTTCACCACCCTTCAGCTCCGGCGAAAAAACCCCGATAGCCAACAGCCAATGGATGGCCGATTTGTTGCGGGCATCAAGACTTTTATTTTCAGTTTGAAAGGTAAAAGACTTAATATTCAGTTCTTTAGAAATTTTCTTTCGCAACAATTCGTCGTTGTAGTCGGTCGGAACTTTTACCGATATGCTTTTGTATCCCATGCGCCTTTGCTCTGATATTTGCGCAAAGATAGCAATCCTGCACTCCCGTTTTCGTCTCTTTTTTTTGTGGAAATAAAAAAACCAAACCTCCTATTTTGAAATAAGTTGGTTCGGCTTTCCGTAAAGCTTTGTTGGGTTACAGAGCGGGTTTTTACAGGTTTCTAACCTTCTCTCATAATTTTCAAAGTTTTAATGGCAATGATTTCAGCTGCTTTGATGAGTGGATAAGCAGCCGGTGAAGCTGTGAGACAAGGATGCGTCCCAACTTGCATGGTGAGGAAGGAATTCACTGACATACGGTTTTGAATGGCCAAACCGATCACATTGGTCAGCTCGCCGGCTTCTTTTCCACCAATGACTTCGCCACCAATGATGACACCTGAGTTTCTGGCAGCAATCAATTTCACCATCTGTTTATGAAAACCGGGTAAATTTCCGGGATGTCGGTTTACGCCCTCGAACGCACCTGTAAGCGTCGAGATGCCTTCTTCTTTCGCTCTTTGCTCGGTTACGCCGGCAGTTCCAAAACCAGTTTCGCCGACAACGGTTGAATAAATAGCAATGGTTCCTGTAAATGTTTTTACCACGTGCAGGTTAAACAAATTCATCCCGGCAATGCGGCCTTCGGCGCAGGCCGTTGAAGCCAACATGGTTGAAACCCTGCGGCGGGTAACAAAATCGCGCTTTTGGGCACAGTCGCCGGCAGCAAAAATATCGGGTGTGTGGGTGCGCAAATATTCGTCCACGACGATAAAATTGTCTTCATCCAACAAAATACCTGATTTTTTTGCCAACTCATTATTGGGCTTGTAGCCGATAGACAAAATAACGGCATCCATTTCCATTGTTTGGCCATCTTCAAACTCAATGGCCTCAACCTTGTCTTTGCCCAAAACACTGCTTATTCCTTTACCCACCATAACATTGACACCACGCGCAACCAGCATTTCATGGATTTTTTCAGCAATCTCCGGATCGAAGGCGAGGTTTAAAATATGTGGGAGTTTTTCGATCAAAGTAACCTCATAACCTTCTTTGGCCAGCTCATCGGAAAACTCAACGCCGATAAAACCGGCACCTATGACTGCGATTTTTTTAGCCGATCCAATTTGTTTTTTCATGTCATCCAAGTAATAACGATCCTTTGGAACGACAAAAACATTGTCAAGATCGGCACCTTTAAGCCACTTAGGTTTCATTGGTGTTGAACCGGTTGCAATCACCAACTTGGCGTAACCCACTTTCTCGCCACTGGCGAAAGTGACCACTTTGTCATTGGCATTGATGTCAACTGCTTCGTCGAGCATTGAGGTGATACCGTTTTTCTCCATCATGGCATCCACCGGCATTAAATTTTTTTCGGTGCTTCCCAAAGTACCAAAAATATACGGTATGCCACAAGGCACCATCATATCTTTTTGTTTTTTCACCAAGGTGAAAGATTTTTCGGGCCAATGCGATTTGCCCGTCAAGGCGGCAACCATGCCGGCTGCGCTGCCTCCAATGATTAAAACATCTGTATTTTTCATGTGTTTAATTTGGTATTATAAAATTTAATATTGTTTTATAGATTTCTTGAATTTGAAAGGAAATAAATGACTTAGGCTGATATTCTACAACGCTCATACACTGCACCATAGCATCTACTACCAATCGGTCGAAAGGCAATTTTCCGGCAACGGTGATGTTCATTTGCGCACAATAATCCTCAATGGATTTGGTCACCTCTTCATTCAAATCGTATTTATTGATGATGACCCACACCTTGAGGCGAAACTGAATGCACAACGCATAGGTTCTTTTCAAGTCGTTGAAACCTGAAAGACTTGGTTCAGTTACAATTACAACATGATCGGTTCCGGTTATGGTAGAAATTACCGGACATCCGATACCCGGAGGCCCATCAAGAATGATGGTTTCCAACTGCTTGGATTGACTCAACTTCATTGCTTTTTCGCGTACCAAACTGACCAATCTGCCAGAGTTTTCTTCACCCGGGGCAAGACGGCCATATACCATTTCTCCATTTTGGAAGGCACCGGAATACAGTCTGCTTTGATCGGAATTTACCATCGAAATGGCCACTTCGGGACAAACGCGAGCGCAGAGCCAGCAGCCATCGCACAGCAATTCGTTGATTTTTACTCGCCCCTGCTGCCATTCAATGGCATCAAAACGACATAACTCAACGCACAATCCGCATTGGCGGCAAATTGCTTCGTCTAAAACTGCTTTTTGTCCGGAGACATACACCTGCTCCTCTTCTTTTTCAGGATGAAAGAGTACAAACAGATTGGCAGCATCTACATCGCAATCGGCCAAAACAACGCGTTCCGAAAGCGTAGCAAACGCAGCACTGATGCTGCTTTTGCCGGTTCCGCCCTTTCCGCTAATGATGGCTATTTCCATAAGTATTCATTATTTTATTGAACATGTCCATGAAGGACTGTTGCCATTGGGTCATCTGTTGAACCAGCAATTCTCCTTTAGAATAATGCGACGCGATGCGTTTATCGAAAGGTATTTCCAACAGAAGAGGAATGTTTTCGCTTTCTAAGTATTGATAAACGGCATCGTCGCCAAGGCCAGCCCTGTTGATGATCACCCCAAGCGGTTTGTTCATGATTTTGAGGGTTTCCACCGATTGTTTCAAATCGCTCAAGCCAAAAGGTGTTGGCTCGGTAACCAGCACCACAAAATCGGCAGCAATAGCAGTTTGAATAAAAGGACACGA